>DATKXK010000006.1 GCA_035529075.1 Acidobacteriota bacterium
GAATCTGGATCCAGCCACTGGCTGACGTTTCGTATCAACTGAACTGACGAGTCTATATTGAAAGGGATCCGTGGCAGTTTGACTTGACTTCCATTCTTCATAATTGATGGGACTTCTTCCGTAAGGGTCAACCCACCGAGTCACGTTGTGCCGGAGTATGTTATCGGCCTCGGGAACGGGCATTTCACCCGAATGCGCGACCGTGTCCGATTGAGACAGGAGATCCTGGCCGCCAGCAGACTGGTCAAAACCTCCCCCCACCAGGAGAATGCATACGTACAGTAAAACTCTAAAAGTCATTCATTGCCTCCGCCGACCGGGATTGCAAGGGATTTGACAGGGAACCCAGGGTCGTCTCCTTGAATCGCACGCATTACATACAATTGTCCGTGATCTTAGTACCCGTAGCCGAAGCTGGCTTGAAATCGCAACGTCAATTGTGGCTACCGGGCATCCGAATCAAAGGCACTGGCTGCCGGTTGTGAATTCTCTTCATAACGACGTAAGAACGGTGCCTTCTGTTTCAGTTCTTTTGGCCACAGGGACGGAATACAGGCATCAGGGATGGGATTCAAATGTCCTGTGTCTACTCTGGTCCTTTATGCCTGCTGAGTAGATTCATCAGGGCCAGTGACATACTACGAAGAATCAGGTAAGAAGTCTCTCCCTTCAGCGCCGGGTCGCTCGGACTCACAAAAGATACGCAACTCTGCCGGTCCGTATAATCAGGCTCATTTCAGCACTAACGCTGCTACAGACAAAAAGAAGTGCAACATTATGTAGGCACCTACGTAGTTTTTACAGAGAGATCGTCGAGAAATGGCCGTCGAGAGAGACTACATTGCGGAACTGGGAGCGCTGGCTTTGGCCAGCAGACTCCGCAGATTTCTGCATCGCTTGCAGAGCGACGGGGAGCAGGTGTATCAGAGCCTGAATCTCGATTTCAAACCCAAGTGGTGTCCGATTCTTCACCTTCTGTCTAATTGCTCACCCCTGAACCTCGCAGAGGTCGCACAGTTACTGGGCGTCGCCCACCCGTCAGTGATTGAGACGGTCAACGAGCTTGTCCAGGCCGGACTGGTCGAATCTCGGCAGTCGGAGATCGATCGCCGGTGCCGCGAACTCTTTTTGAGCTCTGAAGGGAAACAACTCTGTAACGAACTCCAGCCGGTCTGGAACGCGTTCAGGGCGGCAGGAGAAGAAGTGGTCGGGGAAGACGGCAACAGCTTTCTGGAGGCACTCGGCAAACTGGAGCACTCGATTGACGATCGATCCATGTACGAGCGAATAATGGCACGGCTGGAAAGACGAACCGGACATAAGGAAAGAGACAGGGATAAACACTCAAAGAGGTAGATACGGGAGGCAGGTATGAATCGAATTAACGTCATTCGCAGATGTGGCAGGCGGATGTTGCTAAGTATGCTTTTCGCTACGCTGCTCACATCCAATGCTATTTCGCAGTCACAGCCGGAAACACCGCTACCGCTGCAGAAGGCGGACGTTGCCGAAATCATCGATTCGGTCCTGACCGCCATCGAGACCCACTACGTGTACCCGGATACGGCACGTGCTCTGAGTAAACACATTCGAGAGAAACACGCCAAAGGCGCGTATGATGATATCACCGATCTGAGGACAATCGCAGGAAAACTCAGCGACGATGTGCGGGCCTTCACGCACGACAGACACATGCACATCTCCGTCATGACACCCGGCGATTCTCCCGCTATCGGCGACACTCTGACCGACGATGAAATCGCTCGCCGCGCCGGCACCAACTTCGGATTCAGAAAAGCCGAATGGCTGATTGGAAACGTAGGGTATCTTCGAATTGATCGCTTCGACGACGCGGTATTCGCCGGCGAGGCCGCCTCGGCGGCCATGAATTTCCTTGCGCGCTGCAGCGCCGTGATCATCGATCTCAGGTACAACGGGGGCGGCCATGAGACAATGGTGCGGTTCCTGGCGAGCTATTTCTTCCAACGCCCAACTCAGATCAATGCACTCTACTTCACCGAAACCGATTCGCTCGAACAGTCATGGACCTCTGCTCACGTGCCGGGCCGGAAGCTGGTCGATACCGACCTGTACATATTGATCAGCAATCTGACAGCTTCGGGAGCCGAAGCGTTTTCCTACGGCCTGAAACACGCCGGCCGGGCCGTCCTCGTCGGCGAAACAACCGCCGGCGCGGCGCACTGGACCGAGTACTGGAACTTCCCGAACCTTCAAATACGCGCCGCCGTGCCCATCGCCCGCCCGATTAACCCGGTCACCAAGACCAGCTGGGAACGCACCGGGGTGACTCCGCATATTGAGGCCTCGATCGGCAAAGCATTACCCCTTGCCCACCTCGAAGCGTTAAGGCGGATCATGGCACGGACCACCGACGAGCAAGAAAGAAAGGAACTGACCTGGAATATGGCTGCGGTCAGGGCGCAGGCCGAGCCGGTCAACGTCGCGCAGGAACAGATGCCGGCCTACACCGGCGAGTTTGCTGACGGGCAGTACGTTATCCTGATCAAGGATGATGCCCTGTACTGGCGCTATGTGGACGGCACCGAGTTCATTCTGGTGCCGCTCACCACTGATCTTTTCGGGTTCGATGATACCGATGATTATCGAGTCGAGATTATCCGCGACGGCAAAGGCGTGGTCACCGGTTTCCGCCTCCTGATCAGGGGCGGCGAGGCCGGACCGATCCGGCCAAGGACCGGTGATTTGTAACGCTGCTTGTCAACGATTCCGGCAGGGTGGCGTGTCCGGTGATGTGGCGATCACCCCTGTTTATGTGGCGACGGTGGGAATGACAGCTATCTTGGAAAGTGAACAGGAGTTTGTGTGAGGATTGTTGCTTATGTCAGCAGGCGAGTCACAAGAGAACAAAGAAGGCATTCCGCGGGTTCGCTTCGGACCGATCCGATGGTTAACCACACCTCTTTACACGACTGTCGAAGAAGCGGTCTCTGAATACACCGGGCGTGCGTGGAGGATAAAGAGCGAAAAGGACTTTTCGGAGTTCGCCTGTCACCATGGCGCCATCGTATCGGATGGTTCGTTCGCTGTGTTTTTCAAATACAGCGAAGCGGCCGAGGCGAAGAGGCAGTTTGAGGTTGAGATATCAGACCTAAAAACTCTTTCGGAGAGAGCCGGGGTCCTGATACCAAAACCGATCGACATAGTAAGCGTGGAAAAGGGAACGCTGCTGATCATGGAGGCCCTGGAAGCCATCGCACCTGGCCCTCGTCAATGGAGACAAATCGGGACAACTCTGGCGTGTATCCATCGGGTGAAAGGTGCTGCCTGTGGTTTCGAAACGAACGGCTTTTGGGGTCCTCTTTATCAGGACAACACTGCTGTGTCGGATTGGGCGACTTTCTACAGGGAACGGCGTCTGTTTCCCTTGCTGAAGACGGCCATCAATTCCGGGAATATCCCTTTGTCCGTAGTTTCACAGGTAGAGATGCTGGCTACGCGCCTGCCGGCGTTGTGCGGCCCCGAGGTAACACCGACGCTGTTACACGGAGATGCGCAACAGAACAACTTCATAAGCACAGCAGAAGGAACCTATATCATTGATCCGGCGATCTACTTTGGTCACCCCGAGATGGACTTGGCACTTATTGACAGCTGGCAACCTGTACCAAGGGCCGTTTTTGACGGCTATCGGGAATCAATGCCAATTGACTCAGGATTCTCCGAGCGGCGCGACTTATGGCGTGTACCGCTCTATCTTGCCGCAGTCGCCCTTGAAGGTTCAATGCATCTGAACAGACTGACAAACGCTCTCAACACTTACTTATAGCTGTGCGCAGAAAAGACGTGAGTACGACGTCCAATACACCTTATCCTCAGCTAAATGCCGTTCTGCAAGAATTGGTGAGCAGTGTTCAGAAGATTCTGCGTGAACACCTCGTCGGAGCTTACCTTCAAGGTTCTTTCGCAGTCGGAGATTTCGACGAACATAGCGATGCCGATTTCGTCATGGTGATCGTCCGGGAACTGTCGGAGTCCCAACTTCGAGATTTGCAGTCCATGCATGAACGCATCTTCAATCTCGGACCTGAGTGGGCGAAACACCTGGAAGGATCCTACTTTCCCAAGAAAGTCCTGCGTGATTATACACAAAGTGGTAGTGATTTATGGTATCTGGATAATGGAAGTTGCGTGCTTGTGAGGTCAAATCACTGCAACAAAATCGTCGTCAGGTCGATTCTGTGGAAGAAGGGGGTTGTATTAAGGGGCCCGAAGCCGTCAACTCTGATCGAGCCGATCCCGGTTGCGGTCCTTCGCCGAGCGATTTTGGCGTCTATCAATGAATCGGGTCAGCTGATTCTCACCAATCCTGAGCAGTTCAACAATCGATTCTATCAGACGTTTATCGTCTTGCACTACTGTCGGAAATTGCACGATCTGCACACTGGTGTGGTTGGATCAAAGCGCTCTGGTGCCGAGTGGGCCAAGGACAATATGGAACAGTCGTGGTCAGGTCTTATCGATCGAGCGTGGGATGGAAGACCGAACCCGGCTGTTTCCGTTCGGCAACCGGCAGACAAAGCCGATTACAAGAGCACCCTGGAATTCGTTAGGGAAGTGATTCGAGCAGCCAATAAATTCGCTGACTCAGAGAGGCTTCTAAAGGGAGAAAGTGACTGACATCTTGAGAAAGGAAGCCGTCACAATTTGGTCACAGTACGGTGCAAGTCCTTGTGTCACAACACAAGTATGAATCACACAGGCGATGCCTGTTCTATGCCCTCCGGCATTACTCATGGCTCGAGCAATCAGGACGTTCACAACCCTGATTCTATATGGCCACCTCAACACACCGAAACAAAATGAGATCTCGTCCGTAGTCATGATATTCCAAGGAGGTTTCGATGATACGAATAGCGTCCGTATTGATTGCGACAGTGTGTTTTGTGTTGGCGCTGACTGCGAGTGTATGCGCACAGATAGATGCAGAGAACCTGCTCATTAAGATGATTGAGGCTCGCGGCGGGGCGGACAGGCTGAGTGAAATCAAGACCTCGGTTATGAAGGGCAAGATTATTATGGTATCGCAGGGTGGCGTGTCCGGTGATGTGGCGATCACTCATGTCTACCCTGACAAGTCGCTCATAGAGATGGTGATAGTTGGTACCTCGATCATCCAGGGGTTTGACGGGAATATCGCCTGGATGGACAATCCGCTGGCCGGAGGCTTTCAGGAATTGCCGGCAGCACAAACAGAAAGCTCAAAACGGGAAGCAGTAGGTGACGACGCCCTGCTGAATCCCGAGAAATACGGCATCAGGTACACGTACAAGGGGAAGGACACCGATGCCGGCCGGGAATACCATGTGCTTGAGCAGATTTTCCAGGACGGCGCTAAAACAACCATGTATGTGGATCCGGAGTCGTATCTGGTGCATAAAACATCAATCAACAGGGGATCCCTTCAGCAATCCCACCTTGAAGAAGCTTATTACTCGGATTATAGAGACACGGACGGCGTCATGCAAGCGCACAAGGTATCCCTATTCGTGAATGGTCAGGAAGCCATCACGTACCTGTTTGATCAAATGACGTACAATTCTGAAATCAATGCCGATGTATTTCAAGCGGCTGAAGGACGCTTCTCTCGAGAGGAACTGATTGCAGACGCAAGAGAGCTGGCAGCTATTATCGAAGATGCGCATCCCGATCCTTACAGGCTTATCGGCGGCAAAATCGCCTATCATCGCCACTTTCAGCACGTGCTGCACGCCATACCTGAAGAGGGAATGACAAAGAACGAATTCACAGTACTCCTGCGCCCCTTTGTTGCCGCGATTGGGGACGCCCACACTGAGGTCTACGCACATCACAATGTAGACTTAACTGCCCCCGGAGGCCTTCCTCTAAGATTTGATGTCGCGGGACAGTCTCTTGTCGTTTCCGGTGTCCCCGGTACACAGTATGAGAGTCTTGTGGGAGCGCTGTTGGTTTCGGTTGAAGATGTTTCCATTGATGAACTGGGCAGACGGCTGAGAAACCTCAGACCGATCGATAATCAATATCATCTGTTGTGGTACTTCACTACCAACTATCTCTGGTACGGGCCTTACCTTCAGGAGTTGCTGCCGGAATGGAAGAACACCAACCAGTTGCAGGTCAGGCTCCGACAGTCAGCGGGCGATGTCGTGGAAACTGTCTTTGACCTTCCCATGAACGTAACATCCCTAATCGAACCGGAATCACGGATCACCTTACCTTCCACGGACGAATCCGGCTTTGTGGCTGATTTTCTGGGGCCGGACAGGAAAACCGCCTACCTGCGGATCGATCACATGAAGTACTACCGCGAGAGTTTTGAGGCGCGCAACAGCCTTGGTCTCCAGAGCATGGCGGAAGACGAATTGAACGCGATACCATCGGCCACGGAGTTTTTCAGATCGCTGGTCAAGACCATGAAAGACGCCGGCACAAAGACGTTGATCGTAGATCTACGCCGGAATGAGGGCGGAGATGCCCTGATGGCGGACTACTTGATATATTTCCTGTACGGAAAAAGCACCACCCTGCAGACTCGATGGAACAATATAACGAAACTGTCAAAAACCTACCTGGAGGCTCGTGAGCGCCTGACCCTGGACGACATCAATAAGAGCCTCGCTGTTCCTTTGGTTGAGGGGGATTATGATTTCAGTGAGGACTATTCGGGTGATGTTCTGAGTGATGCCTCTTCAATGGAGGAAGGATTAGCTTATGCGCCAACATTTTACAGGGAATGGGAAAGCGGATCCTACGAGAGCTACTACTGCCCGGCAAACGTGATAGTCCTGACGAGACCGGCGACGTTCAGCGCTGGCTTCGGTGTTGCAATTCGTCTGTATCGAGCCGGTGCCATCCTGGTCGGGACCCCTTCAGGCCAAGCTCCCAATTCCGGCGGTAATGCGATCAAGTGGTCGTTACGTAATACCGGCATAGCCGGTAGAGTGTCTCAAACGTACGTACAGAACTTCCCTCACGATTCCGAGTTGTCGCGTGTGTTGCAGGTGCATTACCCTTTAACGGCTGAATTGTTAAAGTTTTACGATTTCGACCCTAACGCTGAGGTTCTCTACGCGCTTGATTTGCTGCCTGAGATTGCAGAACGGAAGAGGTGAGGTTATCGCACCTGGGGAGTATATTCGCATCGGCTCGGCGTTGCCCGCCGCTTCTGACGTAGTCCGATCAGACCTCGATCGTGTCCTTCTTCCCGTCAGGTATTCCCCACAAAAAAAAGACGGTCACAACCTGGCCACAGCGTCACAAATATACCTTACCCCTAATAGTGGGTTGAGAAGGACGCGTTATCGATTGTAGTTGAACGAGTCACTCCTATGGGCTAAGTTGGCACTGTTGTGACCCGCTGTGGATAGATAGCAGGACCAGAACAGCCAGAACAACCAGAACAACCAGAACAACCTTTGTGATTTACATTAGGTCTCACGGTCATTCTGAATCGGTAGTTTCCGGGCACCGTGGCGTTACGATTTGAGTCCACTAAACTGTACTTAAGGAGAGAGCATTGTCACATAACGCGATGAGCCTTCGAGAGCGTGTCCAGGGCATTATGCCGGACCTGGAGATCGAACAGTTCGAAATGAACAACGAGGGGTTGATAAACGACGTCGTGATCGTTAATGGCATGTACGTCTTTCGGTTCGCGAAGAAAAAGGAATATGCCAGGACTCTGGATGTTGAAACGAGAATCCTCGACCTTATTCGATCCGAGGTTGGTGTGAACGTCCCAACACCAATATACAATGGTGAAGATTGTGTTGTCTACCCCTACCTCCATGGCGAACCTCTCTTGCTTGAAAGAATAATGGCCTTGGATGAAAGCTCCCGGATTCGTATTTCGGAGGACCTGGGTAAGTTCCTTTTCAGCATGCATACCACGGACATTTCTGGAGTAGAAGAGGAATTGCCGTCCACGCTAGCGCCCGTCACACGTGAAAGATGGCTTAATATCTACCGTAGGGTGAAAACAACGGTATACCCATTGCTGTGGAAACACCAAGTAACATGGGCCGAGCATCTGTTCAATGGCATGCTAATGAACCCTCATTCGTTTGAGTACAAGCCCGCACTAATTCACGGTGATCTAAGACCGTACCACATTCTGATAGACAATCGGAACTGCGAGATAACAGGTGTGATTGATTTCGGTGTTGCCGGTATTGGGGACCCGGCTTCGGATATAGGAACCTTGATAAACACGTACGGCGAGAGTTTCGTAATCAAGATGAAACACGCTTATCCTAATCTGGGAGAGTATCTGGCGAGGGCGAGGTTCTACGCTCAGTCGATCGAGTTACAGTGGGTGTTATTGGGCATCGAAATGGGAGAGAACTTCTGGTTCGCAGCACATTTAGGCTGCGCGAGAGATGTTCGTTCATAGCGCGTATTCCGAGCTTTCGCTCGAGGTGATTCATGATCTGTCGATTTGCACCAGGAAGATGCCGCTTTGCGGATACGCCTCAACCAGTGATGTGGTCCTGATTCTGGATTTCCGGCGGGATCCGTATATGTGAGACGGTCACAAAAGGGTGTAGGTCCTTGTGCCACAACACGAATATGGAGGTTTACTTCGCTGCGCTCAGCATCTCCGACGATTCCCCCCATCCCCACCATAGACACAGTTTGTTCTGCTTTTTCGGACGGCGGGTGCCGGGTAGGAGAATCTGAACCCCTCCTGCGCGAGTTGCCGGACGTAAGGGTCCCCCAGCAAGCTGTGGGGCACCCGGCAGACATCATGATACCGTGCTGAAGGTAGGGAGGCCCAAATGATTAAACAAATCGTCTCGAATCTACGTCAGTTAGTCAAAAGATGGTCAAATATGTCCTGGACCAGACAGAGTGTATTGTTTGTCAGAGGTAACTTCAAGCAAAGGAGATACTTTATAACAAATCACCCGGGTATCGCTACTGACAGACTTACCATCCCCATTCTTTCCTTTCTATACTTGTAAGGTCTGTTCTTACGGTTCGACTAGTCTGAAAAACCAACGCGGGAGATAACGATTCAGAAGATCAGTTGTCATAACAATGGAGTTGTTTATCGATTATTTGGTCTATTCTTCGATTTCAGCCACACTTGCGCAACAAAAAGAAACAACGCCTCTGGACGGAAGACGGGGAGGGATTATTGCTTTTAACTCAGATCGTGATGGTAATGGTAACGTTTATTTGATAATCGCTGGCGGGAGAGGACAACGAAATATCACGAATTATCCGGCCAATTATGGATTTGGCACCCGATGAGCAGAAAACTGCTTTTGTGTCAGATATAACCAAGGGAGGCACCAGATGAGAGGCAACCATATGCGAAGCAACCGGATGCTTGGAAGAATAGCTCTGATAGCGATAATTGCCATATCGGCTTATCCGTTCACTGTGCACAGTCAGATTCCAATGGAGAATCCGGAGTGCGCTACCTGGGATTTGCCCCACAACCGCTACCTGATTTCGCTCAATGTCGACGGAGACATTATCCAGATCGATACTTCCGGGACGCTGACCATGTTCAAACATTTGGGACAGACGATCAACTCGGCTTGCATCGGCGGTAACACGTTTTATCAAACAGGGATGCAGACTGTTTATGGGTTCGATCTGGAAACCGCAGGTCAAGTGTTCTACGTAGCTCTTCCGGCGGTATACCTCGGCGGCTGCGCGGCCGACACCGGTGGGTATCTTTATGTTGTCGATATTCCCACCTGGACGGGCGGCGCTGAGGACAGGATCTGGAAAGTCGATCTCAGTAACGGTGCTTACACGAAATTCGCAAGCACGGACAGGGGGCTGGGCTATCTGCCCCGGGACGTAATATTTGATGCCGAGCACAACCGCCTGTTAGTCATCGGGGCAAGGGAACCGGTATATATTCAGGCTATCAGCATTGAAGACTCCAGCGTTACTAATCTGGTAAGATTTGAGACGGACTACAGCAACGGCCTTGCCAGAGATCAGTTCGGCAACACATATGCAACGGGTTACGATAACGGAATCATTTACCGATACGACTCAAACTTCACTTCGCCTCCTGAGATCGTCTCCGTCGGTTATGATGCGCCCTGTAACATCGACTACAACAGCCGTGACCACGTCCTTGCGATTCCGAATTACTGGGGGGATAGACTGGAGTTCTTGCGCGTGGGACGGCCTGAACTGACGAGGCGGACCTTCTCGGACCTGAGTGGGGGCGACGCAGACAGTGTTTTCGAAAGTGGTGAGAGCATCGAGCTGGTTGTGACAGTGACCAACCCACACTTTTTGCCGCTGACTGATGTGTCAGTCGATCTGATCGCGGCGACCGGTGGACTGACAATCACCCAGGGTTCGGCTGATATCGGTAGCATTCCGGCGAGATCAGAAATCACTAACAGCGGCAGCCCATTTCTGTTCGATATTCCGCCGGAGACTGAGAATCAGATGGTTTCGTTCGACCTGGAAATGACCTATACCAGCGACTATGGGACTGAGATCGACACGGTAATTATCGAAGCGCCTATTGGTGGAGTATCGATTCTGCTGCTCGACGATGATCATGATAATTGGGACGTAGATCAGTACTATCGTGAGGCCCTGGCTCTGGTTGACTCCACATATCATATCTGGCACACTACCGACGGTCTTCCGGAAACTGCATACCTGCGTAGCTTCGATGTCGTTATCTGGTTCACGGGAAACCACCGACCAGCATTGCTCGACACCGATGAGATCACGGCCATGAAGGACTACATGGACGTTGGCGGCAACCTGATCCTCACCGGTCAGGGAATTGCCAGCCACCTGGATACCGTCGATCAAGATTTCCTTAGCGATTACCTGCGCTCAGAGCTGTTGGGTACTGACTTCTGGTATAACATGGCAGCCGACACGGGTGGTCAGGTGTTCAATCCCTCAGATACGATCAAGATCGGAGGCTCCGGTGGCGCAAACAATCAGACTGTCTTCGATCATGTAGGACCCGTGAACGGTGGTGTTGCCGAGCTGAAGTACTACGGTCAACCGGGCTGGAGTGCTGTTTCTTACAGTGGCACCTATCGACTGCTCTTTCTGACCTTTGGTTTCGAGGCCGTCATCAACGATAATCCGTTCTGGACCGATCGCGACCTGATTTTCCCTGAGATTGTCGGCTTCTTTGACTGGATCAATCCGTTCTTCTGCTGCACCGACACGACCGGCAACGTTGACGGCGACGAAGAAGGCATAGTCGATATCGGCGATTTGACTGCGCTGATTGGTTACCTGTTTATTCCGCCCAACGAGGAACCCGCCTGTCTGATGGAGGCTAACGTTGACGGCGACGAGGCTGGCGTTGTCGATATTGGCGATCTGACAGCTTTGATAAGCTACCTGTTCATCCCGCCCAATCCGCCGCCGGCAGGCTGCATGAATTGACGTAGTTTATTGGTGAAGGAGTCACGACCCGTTCAACCACATCGGACTGGATCCGAATAGTGGCCGGTGGTCTGCATTCTACGATGACGTGGAGGTACCTCTGCAAAACCCCTGCGGTTCTGCCGCGTCTGTGATATTCACTCATTGACGGAATATGGCATGGGTGATATATTCTGTCGTCACCGGGGGGTGCTTCATCGAAGAGCTTGTGAGTAACCGAGAGGTCGTTCGTGCCGTCAAGTGGCGGAACCATGCTGCGGTGTTCGATGGTCGTATCTCTTGTGATCGTTGGGAGTAGCGGGCCATTGTCGGTACAGGCGGGTCAGGAGCCGGCAGATAGCGCCTGGCAGTTGAAATCGGCCCAGCAGGTTCTGGACAAGGCCCTAGCCGATACACCTGGCGGGATCGCCTTTCGAACACAGCGGAACGATTTAAGCAGAGTTGGGCACAACAGTGCAACGTGGAAGGGTTGCGCTGGACGATTCATCGCCAAGTAGTATTCGGTAGGCACCTAAGAAGACCTGCTAAACGGGAACCTGAAATGCAATCACGCGGTTTCCGGGAGAGGAGCACCGTTGATCGTTGCGTGTCATCTACGCTTCGTCTATGCACTCCTTAGGAAGACTTCCGCGCGGAATCTCACTGACGGTGTTACATGGTCATACCGGAAAGTGTCGCTAAACTCTCCCTGGGCTTGCTTGATTGATGGTAAGTTAAACCACGCATCTTGGGGCTTTGCGTACATCGTTACACTGTCATAGCAGGATGACGGAATACTAAACTTGAAGTACACCGTTTCGATCTCAGAAAGAAATGAAAAGCCGATAGCCAACTTAGCCGCCGAGCCCCCTGGTGCCATCGGTTCAGGTACACAGCTGGTATACCGTAGCGGTGCCAAAGCATCTAACTCGACCTGCGAGTCTTTTGGACTGCCGAAAAGGCCCTCCAAATCAAAGGAGATGCGCTTTCTAGGATCATTCCTGCTGACGCCAATGCCGGAGGTCAACGGGATGTTGTTGTTGTTACCAGCTGAATACCTACCTTCCGCCGATTGGATGCTCTCACATCCCACGAAAGGTATGAAATCTTCAAAGTGGACTGAGCTTTGATAGACTACAATGAAAGACCGCATTGCGATATCTATCTGACGATTCTGCTGAACATAGATCTCATATGTGCGATTGTGACAAGTGTATGCAGTAGTCAGTGAAACACTTCGTTTGATGAGTCGGTGGACGGCATGTCGGAATTGAGGGCTTGCTAGGTACCAACCAATGAAGGCAATAATGACAGGAATGAGAACAGATAAGACACCGAGAATGGTGGGTAGCTCCTCCATATCTACCACTTCCACCTTACTGCATAGATGCTATTCAGACGGGGGTTCGTGAGATGGAATTTAACAAGTTGGCCGTCAAATACTTGGATAAGCGCGTCGTGCTTCACGATGTATTCCTGCGCAGAACCTTGGCTCGATACAGTCAGCCATACGTTCTTACATGGCCTGTCATGTGGATACTTGATTGACAGTTCATAGTCATCGGCTGGATAGAGGAAGCTGACTGTGAAGAACTCCTCGCACAAGGGAAAGCTCCGGGAAAAATTGGCGCTCCACTCAAGAGAAACAACCTCGCCTTTCTTCTTAGGCCCGTCGTTGAACATGAAATGTGCGTCTACTGTCCCATCAGGATTTGTGTGTTTCGTGACTTTGTGGTTGCAACTTAGAAAATCAATTAGCTCTGGTCGTGGCCCTTCTGCAGGGTTCGGCATGGCTCTGAGATGCCTGGACGAAAAGCCGGCCGTCCCGTCTACCAATATCTTGAGCTCTTGTTTCTTTGTGTAATGACCGTCTCCATCGGTGGTGAGCGTCAACGTTGCGACGGTTCTCTTAATGGTGTAAGGAGACTGAAACGGCACAACCAGCGAAACATAGTATCGGAGAGTGTCTAGATAGTAGAGTATGAGTAGGCAAATACAGCAGCCGCCCGTGAGAGCGATTGCAAATACGTCGGCGGTTGCCAGGCCGTCCGCCGATGCAGCACTGGCCAGCAAACCAATACCGATCACGAACCCCAAGACTACTAAGGCTCTAAGAAGGTGAAAAAGCGCGGAGTGCCTACGTGGAATTGTGACGAATTCAGGTATTCTCTTGGCCATGATAGCCAATCATGAACCCTCAGCCGTCGTCGCCGCCGCCTGTCACGATATTAACCCCTGATTGTGAAGATTGTAATGTCCTGCTGCACAGTAGTTCGGAACCGGCTGCCGTTACTTTACTTGCAGCAAGTATATTGTTCATTTTTTCAACAGTCAAGCTTTTGTTTTTAAACCCCACCAAAAGACTCCTTTTTGGCTGGCCATCAACGACTGGTCCGTTGGGTACTGTTATCTCCCGGCAGGCCCTGGAAAGTGCCGTTCAGATCCGGTAGAAAGCCGTCGCAAATCCAGTCAGATTAGTGGTGGCAGGTACCGTGTTGACACTACAGTATAATCCAATCTCACGTTTTGTCAAGTAGCAGATTTCACGGCCAAACCTTGCATATCGTGACGTACTAGCTCCCGTTACTGCCGAGCCGGGTGTTATCGGCGTCGCACTACCCAGAGTTGGCTTTGTCGTCTTGAGGCGGGAGAATGTGTAACCGGCGGATTTCAAAGATTCGGAGGTAGTTTGGCTGAATCTTGCCATACCCGGATATCGCTCGCGGCACTTCGGGGAGTTGGTACGATCTTTCGGCACAACGGAAGAAGTACCGTTAGTCCATATCAGGTCACTTTACGCTTGACCGACATTCGCTCGGTCAGCTCTAGCCATGAGTTGCTCTGTGTCCATCCTGTGACCACGGCAGACAAAAAGAGACACAACCAGACACAACCAGACACAACCAGACAAAAAGAAACAAAAAAAACCTAAATCTATCCTGTTAAGCCGGTTACGGCGTATTTTGCCACACCCCAACAGGTTACAGGAATACCCCTTGGAGAATCCCCGCCTCTCCGCCAGATTATTTTGGGGCGGGGTGTTTCCCGACGGCGTTTTTCATTCGCAATGCGCAGAGGGCTTTCAGGCCGCCAGCGGCCCGAAGAGATGCAGCATCAGTCCGCCATTCAGGTCGAGGCTCAAGGTCGTGCAGAGAAAAGAACCCTTCTTCTGGTCCGGCACGAACTTTTGTCATATTTTGTCTGTAGACCAAGACTCAACATCAGGAGGGATCCGTTTTGGAACTACCGGAATATGTGTCGATGGCTGAAGTGGCCCGGGTCTGCGCGGAACTGGGTATTCGCGACTGGACGCAACTGAGTGAACTCAGAGTCCGCGAGGACGAAGCCGAGTTGATTCTGGCGGCGCTGGATGTGGCCGACAGGGATTTCGGCCTGGATGATTTTCGCCAGGGGCTTGAGGTGGAACTCGAGCACGGTACCATGTTTGAAGACGCCAATGTGACCAACAATCATCCGATCCTGACCGCCAAGATAGTGCTTGCCCACTTCAAGGAGTCGCCGGACTACTACAAGCGGCTGGACGTGGCCGAGATCGAAGGGGATTTGCTCAAGGCACTCGTCTCCGGTGACGCCGGCAAAACCGCATCATTGTACAAGAAGCTGGTAGCGGCGAGAGCCATAGTGAGTGGAACTGAGTCGGCGCAGTTGAAATAGCGGCTTGTCCGGAGCCGGCTTACGGTGATGGCGGTTCTCCGACGGGCTGTCGTGGGACGCACTCGGGATATGGCGGGGCGGATCAGTCGTGTCTGCGGCGGTGCTTTGTCCTTTCGGCGCGCAAGTGACCCACGACGGCGGCAAGGGTGAACACCAGCGACGAATAGTATATCCAGATGGCGGCGACTACGAGGAAGGTGTAGGCCCCATAGACGTGCACGATCGTGGCGCCATGGCTGACGTAGTACCCGAACACTTCCTTGGCCCCGTGCCAGAGAATCGAGGCTACGAGAGCACTTGTCACCGCCGACCGCCAGTTCGGTTTTCTCAGCGGCACCAGCCAGTAGATGACAAGGAAGCTGGTGAATACTATCAGTAGTGAGACGACGTTGGTGAGGAACCCGTAGGCGTGCTGCCCGCCGATGCGGCTCAGCCACGCAAATTGTCCGGCCGCTTCCAGCGCTGCGTCCCAGGCAGGCAGAACGACCACCGACAGAACGAAAAAGGCCATGACCACCACGACCAGCCCGAAATCCCACAGCTTTCCCGCCACCACTGATCCGGCTTCTCGAACGTGGAAGACCGCATTAAGAATGGTTCGCATACTGCTGAAGAGACCACTGGAAGCGAGAAACAATCCCACCAGCCCCAGGAACCCGGCCACCTGCCTGCCGGATGAGAATTGCAGGATGCGACTGGCGACCAGTCGCTTGACGTCGGCGGCGTAGTCTTCGTAGGGGATTACGCGGTCGATGAATGAATCAACGGACCCAACCGCGTCGGGTTGGGCGAGGATTGAACCGAGCACGGCGAAGACTACAAGCACCAGGGGGATGACACAGGTGAACAGCGAGAAGGCCAGCCCGCCGGACATTAGAAAGACATGATGCCGATCAACCTGCTGGTAGATGCCCCGCGCATAGTAGGCAATGCTATCCCAGGTTCGATTCCATAGTCTGGCCGGTAAGGTGCGCATGCGTTTCGGCTGTTTCCGCCCGCCATTACAGGGCGGCGTCAAACGATTTCTTGATGACCTTCATCCACCCGACAGGTGGCTTGTTTCACTTCGTGCACGTCCTGATCGACTTTCGCCGCGAGATCCGCCGGTCGCACGGCTTGTATAACATCTGACGCGTGCCTGCGATTGTCAACCCCGCTGCCTTTTTTACGGTACGCGGTTCGAGGGCGGATCACTCCGCTCGACCGCAATGCTGTGAGCGCCGGCGCCATGGTCAGAACGCCTGGCCCATACCGAGAAAGATCTTACCTCGCGGCTCGCCGTGACGACGGTCGAGGTTGACGCCGTAATCAAGCCGGATTATGCCGACCGGAGAATTCACGCGCAGCCCGGCGCCCAGGTCCGCGCGGAAGTCAACGAGCCTGAACAGATCGATGTCGGACCAGACACCACCGAGATCCAGAAAAGCGGCACTGCCGAACAGCTTGTACAGGGTACGTCGCACCTCGATTACGTTCCAGACGATCTTGAACCTGCCTCCAAGCGGCTTTCCGAAGATGTCGGCCGGGCCGACGCGCTGGTAGCCGAAACCGCGCAGGGAGGTCGGGCCGCCGGCGTAGAATCGCTCATTGACCGGAATCTGCTCGGCCGGGCCGAACGGTTCCATCCATCCGATCTCCAGGGCGCTGCCGATCACGGTTTCGCGCCCCAGCGGCCGGAAGTGCTTGACGAGCAGGACGGTGCGCGCGAAAGTGTTTGACCCCTGAAGGAAGCTTCCGGCCACTTCATTTGTCCAGCTTGCGTACCAGCCGCGCTGGGGATCAAAAAGGTTATCGCGGCTGTCGTGTGACGTGGACAGCGTCAGGCTTCTGATTCGCGGGTGTAGCTCCTCGATCCCGCCGGCCACGCGGATTTCGGACAGGTTCGTGTTCTCGAACTTGTAGGCGATTGACGCCATCGTATGAGGGGTCAGTCTGCGGCCGACGGTCAGGCGGGTTCCGAACGTCTCCGCGTGGTAGCCCGGTTCCTGGCGCCACTCACCATAGGCAGTGAGGTCCGTACGCCACCGAGTGCCGAACGTCCACGGCTCCGAGAAAGACCCGGTAACGCCCTGCTTGATGAAATTAGCTTCAACCGCCACTCCAGCCTGGCGCGCCGTGCCGGCCAGGTTAATCGTGTTGAGCTCGACGCGGCCGCGGATCTTCTCGATCGAGCCGTAGCCAACCATCACTCCCAGTTCGCTGGAGGCTTTCTCCTTGATCTCGATCAGGATATCCTTCTTGGTTGAATCGCTCGCTGCGGACGCGACGGGCCGGACGAACACGCTCTCGAAGAGGCCGGTAAGGTAGAGCCGGCGTTGAGACTCCAGGAGTCGCGAATACCTGATGATCTCGCCGGGGCCAAACAGGAGTTCGCGCTCGACGACGCGTCGCCGGGTTTTGGCGGTCCCCGTGACAACGATGCCGCCGACCCGCGTCCGGACGCGCTCCTGTATCACGAAGTCGACGACCGCAAGGTGTGCCTCCGCGTTTAGCTGGACGTTCGGCGTCACGGAGGCATCGAGATACCCGTGCTCGGCGTACAATGAGAGCAGCGAGACGACGGCATTCTCGATCACTCGACGGCGCAGCGGGTCACCGGGCGCCAGCCTGACGAGGGGGCGCAGCACGGAATCGGGAAAGAACTCGTTACCGAAGACGGTGACTCCCTCCACGCGGGTTAACGCGCCCTCGTCGAGCCGTATATAAACATCGACCGTCCTGTTCGCGGTGTCCGGATACACCGCCGTGTCGGCCACCCCGGCCTCCAGGTAGCCGTTCTGACGGTAAAAGATCATCAGGTTCTCCAGGTCGTCGGTAAAGACCTCGGGATGGAAGTACGATCGGGCCAGGAAGCGAGAGGGGCGAGTCAGCATCAGTCCCACGAGTCGTGTCCCGCTAAACGCGGTGTTCCCCTCAATGATCACATGGCGCACCTTCTGACGTTGCTTCTCCTGTGCCGCCGCGCACGCAACCGCAAGGACAGCCGCGATCAGGAGGATTACCTGTATGCGGGCCGGCCGTCTCATCGGAATTTGAATCCGTATTTCAAGTCGATTCCGGACCGTCCCGCACGATCCGTCTCGCCCTGGAGTGACAGACGCGGCGTCAATCGGTAACCGAGGCGGACGTTCTGGTCGTTGAGGTGTCCGACGGTAGTCGAGTACGTCAGCTCGACTCTCTCGCCCAGGCGGCGAGAGGCCACGAGGTGCGGTCCCCAGGATTTGTCAAACCTGAACAGGTTGCCTTCCACGGTGAACTCATCGAAGCCGAACATCGAACCGACCTTGCTCGAGACGTAGGCCGAGGCTCGCTGGCTGGTCAGCATCGACACCCGGTCGACCAGCACGTTCCTGACGCCGCCCTCGCTGCCGTTTTCACCTTTGCCGGCCAGTTGCGTCCGCGTTGCTCCCAGCGTGAGCAGAGCGACGATATCGGGTTTGTCCAGGGGTGGCTCCGAATACAGGCTGACCTGCAACTGGTCCAGCAGGCCCTCGGCTCGAATGTACACGTCGTACTTGGTGGCGGCCATCCGCTGGTACGTCGAGACCTGGGCGCCGGCATCCAGAAGAATATCCGGATTGAACCTGTTGGGATCGCTGAAGAAGACCCTGCCCTGGTTGAACCGAAAGCGCCGATCAAGGTACAGAAGATAGCCTTCCTCGACGTTGATCATACCACTCAGGTTAGGTCGGGCGACGGTGCCGATTACGCCGAGTTCGGCATGCATCCTCATGCGGGCGAGGTTGTTATCCACCCAGAGGTCGTCACTCTCACGTATCCTGACGTCGAGCCGCGTTCGCGCCACAATCTCCGGCAATTCCCATTCAACGGTCTCAACGGAGCGGGCCCACGGTAATATCGTCTGGGGGCGAAACCGGGCCGTAAGGCGCGCTTCGCCCAACTGTATGTCCCCATCGAGCACGTAGTAATCGTCGACCTGTGCATAGTTCAGCCGGGCATCGTCAACGTTGAGCAGGAACAGCTCGGGAGCCCGAAAGGAGACACCGGCGGCATGAAGATTCACGTTTATGTCGGTTATCTCACCGAGGTCGTGCGTCACGCTACCGGCCAGTTGCACGGTGCCCTCGTTCAGGACGGCTACGGCGGAATCGATATTGATTCGCCGTTTGTCAAAAGCAGCCGCGAGGTAGCCGTGCGTGAGGGCGGAATAGTATTTAGATGAGAAGAGCTGGACGTCGGACAGCGCCAGCGATCCCTGGATTTCGGGGTCGGACGGCTCGCCCCGGACGTGCACGTCGGTGGTGAGCGTGCCACCAAGCGAGTCGAGGTCCCTGGCGAAGGGTTGGAGCATTGAAAGATCGAGATCCTCGGCCTGAATCCGCAGGTCCACCAGGTCGTCCGACAACTCGCCGGTCGCAGAGAAAGTGCCGACGTCCGGCAGCACCACGTTCAGGTCGGCAGAGAATTTCTCCCACTCGCTCGTGGATACGGTGCCGTGCATGGTTAGGGGCAGGGTGGCCACGAGGGCGCCGGCGCTGTCAATGCGCAGCAGGGTATCGATCAGTGAAACGTCCGCATACCCCTGTTCTATTGCGGCGGCCTGATCCGGAAGCTGAAGTTGCGCGTTTCGTATTCGAAGCCACCCGTCAAAGTGCGGCGCCGACACAGTACCGTTCCAGGATAAGCGAGCCGAGGCCGTTCCCGACAGCGCACCGTCCGGTACCATGAACGGTCGTACAGCGGCGAGGTCGAGGTTGTCCATGTACAAGGCGCCGGAGACTTCGCTTTGCTCTGAAAACTCGGGCGAGCCGTCGGGATCGCGCGTCAGAAGCGCCGAGGCGTGGGCCGTTACGTTCTGACCGACGGCATACAGGGTCAGGCTGTCCAGTGTAAACAGATTGTTCTCGAAACCGGCCCTGGCCAGAAGCGAATCAATCAAGACGTCGGACAACTCAATAGACCTGGCGGTGACTGAGAACCGAGCGGCGGGATCGTTCAGAGTGCCGTTGACGGCAAGATCCAGATCGAACGTTCCGTCCCTGACGGTAGTATCTCCGGCCAGGACTCCAATCAATCCGAGCCAGATATCTCGACCCCGGGCTTCACACGAGAAGGTGGAGCCGGCCGTAAGAGCTATTGTAGACGAAAACTCGCCACGGGGAAGTCTCGTGAGTATCGTGTCAGCGGCGGCGCTGTCCTCATCGTACAGAGAGGACTCCAGCGTCCAGAGATTCGCCTCCAGATGGCCCCGTGCCGTCGATGTATCGTAAGCTGCGTGGGCGCTGAACTCCAGACCGCCGCGGAAGAGGTCGAATCGGACGAGCTCGATTCGGGCACCTGCCAGGGCTGCCTGCAAGGCGGCGGAGTCGGCGGCGTAACTTCCGTACCTCGGTGCCGTCAGTTCCGCCGAGAGTTCCCCCGAGAGGCTGTCGAGCGATCCGGCCAGTTGGGCGCGGTAACGAAGGCCGCCGCCCAGAGAATCCGTGGCAAACATGGTGCGGGTTGTGTCCGACGCGTCCAGTTCGCCGTGCAGCACGAGGTGATCGATAACAAGGGCACGGTCATGGTATTGCAGGTGTCCATACAGAGTGTCGGCGGGAAAATCTCTGTAGCGCAGACCGGACCCGGCCAGTGAGGCGTCGACAACCGGGTTCTGCGTGGAGCCCCTTATCCGGCCCGTTGCCTCCAGGCGACCCGCCAGTTCGGGCTGGTCGAAGAATCTGGTCAGTTTTTGGATGTCAGGAATACCTACTCGGAACTCCCCGTCCAGGGCGTCTTCATCAAACCGCACCGTGGCCGTGATTGTATCGTTGCTATGTCGTATGCGCAGGCCGGCGACTTCGTCGGCCAGAGACAGCGACATTGTCATATCGGGAATGGCTCGCTGCTGATAGCGCATGCTGGATGCCGAAATATCGGCTCCGGCCTTCCAACCAGCCACTTTGCCGCCGCCGCCGGCGACCGAGAGCTCCCCGGCAATGACCCCCGTACACGGGGACGGTTCGTCGTAGACGGTCTGCCAGACGTCGGCAACCTGCAAGTTCTCGACGTTCAGCGTGGCATTCGTTGCGAGGCCGCTGTCAAGGATGACGCGCCCGGTTCCGGTCACGATTCCGCCGAGGGCGGACAGTAAGAGGGAGTCGACGGCCAGCGTGTCTGACGCGTACCGGCAGTCGAGCGAGAGGGAATCCAGCAGAATTCCCCGGATGCGGGCATCGTGCACCGAAGTCCGAGCCGTGACCACTGGTGAGCTAATGCTTCCGGCAACGTCGACCTCTACCGACAACTCGCGTGCGTCAGTATCGGGCAGTTCGAAGCTTCGGCCGGCGATTTCTGCAAGCCCTTGCGGGTTGCCGTGCAGGGACATCGTGAAAGCCAGTTCCGACCAGTCCGGTCCGAAGACGGACCCGCTTGCAAGGCATTCGAGCCCGGCAATCTGCGCGTCGGCCCGGGTGATCGTGATGGAGTCGCCCCTTATGTGTCCGGCGATCTTCAGGCCGGTTACGCAGATCGGCAGATCGTCATATTCGGCACAGATGCTGTCTATGTCCACCCGTCCAAAGTATGCCTGCGGCTCTCCGGCCTGAATGCCGGCAGCGGCACCATGCAGATGCAAATTTAGCATCATGCGTGCATCGGCATAGCCGGCGTTTACGCGGGTCAGGGACACGGTATCGATACGAATGGCGGCCGAGTCCTCGCCCGAAGGAGCCGCCGGGCGATCGGGTGAATCGACAGCCGGGAGGCCGACCCTTCCGAGGCTGTCAAGCGTCAACCTTAGATCCACTCCGTCTATGGCCAGCGCCCTGAGACGAGTCTCTGAGCCGATCAGGTCGAAGAGTGAAAAGCCGATTCGAACATGGTCCACTAACAAGAGTGTGTCGGCACCACTTGTCGAATCGGTCAGCAGGGCCAGTCGGAACAGTTGAGCCCGGGACCACAGGTTGGTTTCGAACTGACCTATCGACACCGGCGCCCCCGTCCGGGAGGTGATCTGTCGTTCCAGCCACTGGCCGGCCAGCCGCTCTCCGGGAGGACTGGTGAGCAGGATCACGGCGCCGGCGAGCCCGAGGATGATCACGGCAAGTGCGATCGCCGTGTATTTCAATGGCCGTGCAAGCATCGTGAGTTCACGCAACTTTCAGCAATTCGCTCTCTTGCTGCGGATCGGTTGGATATTCCGAGCCGGGCCGCCTACAGCCACCGCTTGCGGCGGAAGAACCACAGCAGGCTTCCGGCAACCGCTATCGCAACGCCCCAGAACACGAAGTAGCCGAACCGAAAGCCGAGTTCCGGCATGTTGAAGGGGCTGGCCGCCGTATCGAAATTCATGCCGTACACACCGGCCAGAAAACCGAGGGGGATGAACATGGAGGCGAAAATCGTAAGCACTTTCATGATTTCGTTCATCCGGTTGCTGACGCTCGTATGGTAAAGATCATGCAGGCCGGATACCATATCCCGGTAGGTTTCCACGGTGTCGATGACCTGAATGGTGTGCTCATACAGGTCCCTCAGATACGGGCCGGTACTGTCCTTGATCAGTTCGGACTCGGTCCGCTCCAGCGCGCCTATGACCTCGCGAAGCGGCCACACGGCTTTACGCATGAAGATCAACTGTTTCTTCAGGTCGCGTATCGTCCCGAGGCTTTCCGGCTTGGGGTGCTCGGATATCTCGTCTTCGAGGGTTTCGATCCTTTCCCCGATGTCCTCCAGGACTATGAAGTAGTGGTCCACCACCGCGTCTATAAGGGCATAAGCCAGGTAATCCGCCGTCATAAGGCGCACGCGCGGGACCGTCCGTCTGATTCTCTGCCTCACGACGTCAAAAACGTCTTCTCCCGTTTCCTGAAACGATATTACCCAGTTGACGCCGAACAGGACGCTTACCTGCTCGGCTTTCAGGGCGGCGTCATCCTTCGAGTGGTACAGCATCTTCATGACAACGAAGATGTGACCGACGGCGTCCTCCATTTTAGGGCGGTGTCCCGTATTGACGATGTCCTCAAGGACGAGGGCGTGCAGGCCGAAATGCCGGCCGATCTTCTCGACCTGTTGCGGGTCGTGTATGCCGTCGACGTTGATCCACGTCACGGTCGGGCTGTCCTTGAAGGGGAAGCACTCTTCGGCGTCGGCCACGCGTTTTTCCTCAAGCTCCGTCGCCGTGTAATCGATGATGTCAAAGTGGACCTTCTCGGCGCGTTCTTTGCCCACGTACACGACGCTTCCGGGCATGAGACCGGTTTTCCTGGAAGCTCTACTCTTCAGTTTTACCATCTGCCTCTACACCCCATCTCTTGCGATTTCGTGCGGCGGTGCGCCGGCCCGCCAACCGGGCGCCGCTTGCCGGTAACCCTTTGAGTCGGCCTGATCTATGTCCAGCTTAGTCCTCTCGCACTACTATGCCGTGCAGGAGCCTCCCGAGGATGTCCGCTCCCGTGATGATGCGTTTTCTGTCCGCCCAGACCAGTATGATGTCCTTGTCAATGACTTGATCGTCGGGCGTCTGTGGTTCCACTCGTAACCGGTGCAGCACGTCACCGAGGGCGACGGCCTCGTCGGTGACGATGACGGGACGGTGGCAAAACCTGCCGGGGTCGCATCGGCCGGACTCGAACAGCGCCGTTCTGAGGAGTCCGTCGGCATCCAGCACCAGCCGGGGTTGCCCGTCCGTACTCGTTATGACCACCCATTTCCTGCCCGACCTCTGCACCCGTTGCAGGAACAGGTCCGTGGCCGAACGCGTGATCTCCGGGAACACCGGCAGGTCGGCCCGCCAGGGCAGGGCGACCACGCTTTCGGGATCGATTAGTTGACCTTCCTGGTAGACCGGCAGGTCGTCAAGGGCCAGGAAGTTGAGCGCGCCGAGTCCTTCCAGGCGGTCAATGTCGGCCTCGTCGGCCTCGATGTGTTTCTTTATGACCTCTCGGAGCTGATGTTCTCGAAAGTAGTGGATTCCCTCGCGACCCAGCCACCAGTCGAGCAGCGTGGCGGTGGGTCTTGCCACCGGGTAGAGCACGAACTGGTAGAAGCGAATGACCGGCGAGAGGAGCGCCGCCATGCGAAGGGCGTGCCGCGAGAAGTAGGCCTGGGGCACGATCTCTCCGATGAACGTGATCAGGAACGTGGAGAAAATGAACGCGTACACTCCGGCCAGCACGGAGTTGGAGAGCAGGGCCAGCAGGGTGTTGAAGGCGACGTTGCCCCACAGAATGGTGGTCAGAAGAAAGTGTGAGTCCCGACGCAGGTGCAGGGCCTTTTCGGCAACGTGGTTCCCGGCCGCGACCTCCACCTCCAGGCGGAGTCTGGTGACGCCGAAAAGAGCCAGGTTCAGGCCGGAAAACACGGCTGAGTGAAGGAGGCACCCGCAGATTGCCGCCCAGACAAAGGTGGTCACGTCACTTCTCCTCTTTCTCGCGCTCGACAATGTATGCAGACAATCTCTCGATCCGCGTCTTTGTCTGCTGCGACTTCGTTTCGAGGGCCTGTCTTTCAGCCTCGTCAGAGGCGGCGTCAAGGGCTGTCTTCAGGTTGTTCAGTTCCTCTCTGAGGTCCTGGAGTCGCTGCTGGAGCCTGCCCAGGGATTCAGCTTCCTCGGCCTTGTCGAAAACCACGGCCTCCGGCAGCTCCTTCGTCTCCGGCTCGGCGGGGGCGACGGGGGACGGTTTGGGGATGAAGCGTCGGTCGGGGGTCATCACGCGCTGGTTCATGAAGGTGGGCGACACGATCTCGATACCCGCCTCGTGCAGTCGGTCGAGCATCATTTCGCGCAACCGGGAGCGTGTCGACAGCAGGCTCTTGACCTCGGGCAGAAGCCCGGCGATTCGATAGGTGACGGAGAAGTCTCCCAGGTTCAGGATATGGACAAAGGGTTCCTGCAGGCCGGCCTCCTGTGCGGCCGCCATGAGCGAGCGATCGACGTCGGCGCGCGGAACGTCGTACCCCAGTGACACATCGGCCGTGATCAGGGTTCCCGATGAACGGATGACCTTGACCGGGTTCGTGACCAGGTACAGGTTGGGCATGGTCGTGAGGTCCCGATCCTCGGTCTGGATCTCCACGTGAAAAAGTCCTCTCTCGGAGACCCTTCCGAAATACTCTCCGACGCGCACGAAATCGCCCAGCCGGAAGTTCCTGACGGCGCGGAGCATCAAACCGGCCATGATGTTGCCGACAAAGGTCGTCGCCGAGAGAGCTATGGCGGCGCTCAGGAGCAGGCCCAGCAGGCTGAGCAGCTGCCCTACCGTTGATTCGCTCACCGGCAGCGTCAGGACTACCGCCAGCAAACCAACAAAGGATAGTATGAGAATGATAAGTTGAAGGCGGAACTGGTGCCCGGGGGAACCGGCAAACCGTTTCGTAAGGACATAGCGAACGGCCAGAATGACGGCCACTGCTAACACGATGGTCGCCCCGGTGGGGAGCAGGCCGGTCAGCTTGTCCAGGATTGTTTCAAGTTGGTCCATATCACAATCTCTCTCCGTTAACCGTGAGGCTCACGACCTCAGCCTGGCCCGGCCGGCTTGCGTACCATGCGCCTGGGTGATACCACTTGACAAGAACAGCCCACGGTGCGGTTTTCGGTGCACAGCACATCATCGTACCTCGGCTGGATGACCTGCCGGTCACAAACAACGTTGCCGCCGTCCCTGACCCCGAAGAGATTGCGTTGGGAAGCAATCGGCAACGGCACCCGGCACTATTCCACGAAATATAGCCTGCCGGGCCAGCAGTGAGAAAGGAGAAAATCAATGGATCTTCGGACTGAAGGTCCGACGGATCAGTGGGTCCTTCTGGCTCGCGGCAATCTCAAGCCGACCCACAGGAATTTCTTTCGCAACCTGACCGCATGGCTCGCAGGCATGCCGGGGCTTGTCCTCGCCTTGAACGTGCTGGGCTTGAAGGGCCTGGCGACGAGCCTGGTAGCGGGCGGGGGCATTACCGCCGTCGTGCCGGGTTTCGCGTTTCGGCAGATCGCCGAGAACTTCCTGGCCGGGTTTTTTCCGGCTTTCAGCCGGCCGTTTGAGATCGGGGACCTGATAGAATCCGGAGACCTGCAAGGCACTGTAACGAGCACCGAGATGCGGTCGATGCACGTTCGCGCGGTGAACGGCCGGGATGTTTTCATTCCCAGTTCCCAGATCTTTAACATCCCGCTGATCAACTACACAAGTTAACACAGGTCGGGTTCGGAACCTGCTGAAAGGGGGTGAGAAACCGACACCAGGAGCGTTTGGCCGGTGGCGCAGGGAAAATGGCCGGCAGGCCAAAGCTCCCCGGCCTGAAATATCGTTGACTTTATTGCCGTGGGTAGTATACTTATTTATAGAGTATAGCCCGTCATCAATCTGCTATCGCCCCGTGTGCTGACACCGGAATTGATGAGTTCGCGCGAGGGGCCACAAGATTCTTCTAGCACGCGCAAGTGCTTCTCGAAAAGCGAAGCCAAATATCTGAGCCGGATTGCAGATTGAAAACATACCACGGGAGGCAGAGATGAAACACGTTCTCAAATCAGGCTGTATCCTGGCACTGTGGCTGGTTGCCGGGGTGGTGCTGGTCATAACTGATGCCCTGGCTGATGAACCACTATTCGCCGCAAGGATCGACTACGCGGTAGGACTTAATCCCGGGTCTGTTTTTTCGATTGATTTGGACGGGGATGGTGACAATGACCTCGCGGTAGCTAACTCGTACTCTGACAATGTCTCCATCCTGAAGAACAACGGTGACGGGACGTTTCAAACCGCGGTGGACTACGGCGCAGGAGATTATCCATACTCTGTTTTTTCCATTGATCTTGACGGGGATGGTGACAATGACCTGGCGGTAGCGAACGCTTGGTCTGACAATGTTTCCATTCTGAAGAATAACGGTGACGGGACGTTTCAAACCGCGGTGGACTACGGCGCAGGAGATTGTCCATGGTCTGTTTTTTCCATTGATCTTGACGGGGATGGTGACAATGATCTCGCGGTGGCTAACTTGTACTCTGGCGATGTTTCCATTCTGAAGAATAACGGTGACGGGACCTTTCAAACCGCGGTGGACTATGGCGCAGGAGATTATCCGACATCTGTCTTCGCAATTGATCTTGACGGGGATGGTGACAATGACCTCGCGGTAGCGAACGAGGGCTCTAACAATGTTTCCATTCTGAAGAATAACGGTAACGGGACCTTTCAAACCGCGGTGGACTATGGCGCAGGAGATGGTGCACGGTCTGTTTTTTCCATTGATCTTGACGGGGATGGTGATGATGATCTGGCGACAGCAAACTTGGAGTCTGACAATGTCTCCATTCTGAAGAATAACGGTGACGGGACCTTTCAAACCGCGGTCGACTATGGCGCAGGGAATGAACCTCACTCTGTCTTCTCGATTGATCTTGACGGGGATGGTGACAATGACCTGGCGACAGCTAACTGGGGCTCTGACAATGTCTCCATTCTCAAGAATAACGGTGATGGGACCTTTCAAAGCGCGGTCGCTTACGGCGCAGGATCTTGTCCGTTCTCTGTCTTCTCGATTGATCTTGACGGAAATGGTGACAATGACCTGGCGGTGGCGAACTTCTACTCTCACAATGTTTCCATTCTGAAGAACAACGGTGACGGGACGTTTCCAACCGCGGTCGCTTACGGCGCAAGAAATGGTCCATGGTCTGTCTTCTCGATTGATCTTGACGGGGATGGTGACAATGACCTGGCGGTGGCAAACCGCAACTCTGACAATGTCTCCATCCTGAAGAACAACGGTGACGGGACGTTTGAAACCGCAGTCGACTATGGCGCAGGGAATGAACCTCACTCTGTCTTCTCGATTGATCTTGACGGGGATGGTGACAATGACCTGGCGACAGCAAACTATGACTCCGACAATGTCTCCATTCTGAAGAACAACGGTGACGGGACCTTTCAAACCGCGGTCGCTTACGGCGCAGGAAATGGTCCATGGTCTGTTTTTTCCATTGATCTTGACGGTGATGGTGACAATGACCTGGCGGTAGCCAACTATGTCTCCGACAATGTTTCCATCCTGAAGAACAACGGTGACGGGACGTTTGAAGCCGCGGTCGCTTACGGTGCAGGAAATGGTCCCGTGTCTGTTTTTTCCATTGATCTTGACGGGGATGGTGGCAATGACCTGGCGACAGCAAACTATGACTCCGACAATGTCTCCATTCTTCTTAACCTGGGAATGTCCTGCTGTGTGGGGGTTACGGGTAACGTGGACGGTGACCCGGGTGAAATTGTGGATATCGGTGACCTGACATATCTCATCCGCTACCTTTTCATCCCGCCCAACGACCCGCCCGTTTGTATGCTGGAAGCGAATATCGACGGGGATCCGGGAGAAGTCGTGGACATAGGCGACCTGACGGCGCTGATCGACTACCTGTTTATCAGCAACACGCCCCCGGCGGACTGCCCGTAACGAGCATGTAGGCCACAGCCGGTGCGGAGGGCGCATGAATAGCCATAAGATGCTTTTGCTGAAGTAGGGCTAGTTATCCGAGATTATCGAAAGGGCAGGCCCGGTGGGTCTGCCCTTTACATATTTAATGCGCTACTTTCCGACGGGTTGCATCTTCGACGCCCGAGCGGCCTGCATTGTCCTGAAGCGCGGCAGAGCAGGGACGGCGTATGGATAACAGGTCGTCGTTGGTTTGCTATGCTTGCGATGATTTCCAGTTCAGGGCTAACAATACAAAACATACCCTTTAAGTCTTGTATGACAGATACTAAGGTAGATTTTTTTCAAAAATCATATTGACACTATCAACAGGCGACGCTATGGTTCACTAAGGTCAGTGCGCTAACACAACTTCACGTAACGATAGCAAACATCGCGCTGGACCGTAATCGAATCGCCATGAGTGGGAACCCCGAAGACGTGACAACAACGGCCAGGTTTATCCAGGGATACCGGCGATTGGTCGAAGAATTCCCCTCGTCCGAACTGGTTGACGGGTCACAATTGAGCCGTCAGGTCCAGTCCGGGGTCGACAAGACAGGCGATGGAATACCCATCTTGTCCGATATTGATGTCAATTTCAGACAGTCATCGATGAGCCGGTTCTCCCGGGAGTTGGGGGCACTTTTATTGTCGCACGAAAGTGAATGTTTTCACAAGGTCGGTTCCGTTTTTTCGCGCTCTGAGGTGCCGGCGGAGGCTCTGTCGTCCTTTGCGCAGGGGAGGCTGCGCGGGGACAGTTCATGCCTGGTCGAGTTGGGTGACGGGCACGATCTGGGTCCGGACACGCTGACGTTCTTCGGAACCTACCTGGTACGGCCCATCCGGGTGCTTGTGCGCGCGCAGTTTGAGCAAAGTTCATCGGCGGGCGACTGGTCACTGGGCTACTGTCCCGTCTGCGGGCTATGGCCGCCGATGGCGCGGTTGGAGCCGGAGGTGGGCCGACGGTTCCTGTGGTGTATCGGCTGCGACGGCCAGTGGCAGTTTCCGCGAATACGCTGTCCGTTCTGCCTGGAGAGGGACCAGGAGAAGCTTGGATATCTGACGGTTGACGGCTGGCCCGGATACCGTGTGTATACCTGTGACAGTTGCGGCCGTTACATCAAGTGTCGCGACGAGCGGCGTCCCCGTGACCTTATCAGTATGGATATGGACACGGACTACCTGTCCACGTTTTCTCTCGATACCGCGGCCGGCAACGAGGGTTATCGCAGCAATGAGACGGGCCGTGCTGCATTCG
The DNA here is from genome assembly GCA_035529075.1 of Acidobacteriota bacterium. Taxonomy (NCBI): domain Bacteria; kingdom Pseudomonadati; phylum Acidobacteriota; species Acidobacteriota bacterium. The sequence continues at coordinate 29,750 of DATKXK010000006.1, forward strand.
GCGCAGCCGAAAGGGCGGCTGCCACTACCTACCGGGAAAAAGCAATTCACGCATAGACGCTGGCAGTATTATCTAAGGAGGAGGGTTCATGAGCGTATCACGACGTCAGTTCCTGAAACGAAGCACGGCCGGTCTGGCCTCGGGCGTATCCCTGTTCGGGATGTCCGAGGGGATTGCGGCGCGGCCGCTCGTTTCGACCGAGCTGACACTCAAGACGAGCAAGTCAAAGGAGACGACTACCATCTGTCCTTACTGCGGCGTGGGTTGCGGCCAGATCGTTGCGGTCAGGGAAGGAAAGGTCGTCAACATCGAAGGTGATCCGGACCATCCCATAAACGAGGGTGCGGTTTGCAGCAAGGGAGGCGCGCTCTACCAGATTGCCAACAACGAGCGGCGCATGAGCAAGGTGCTGTACCGCGCTCCGGGCGCGGCCGACTGGGAAGAGAAGGACTGGGACTGGGCGGTCAAACAGATCGCGGCCCGGGTGAAGAAGACGCGCGACGCTACGTTCATCGCGAAGGAGAACGGTAAGGTTGTCAACCGCACTGACGGCCTGGCCTGCCTGGGCGGCGCGGCGCTGGACAACGAGGAATGCTACCTGCTGTCCAAGCTGGCGCGTGGCCTCGGCCTGACGTACCTGGAACACCAGGCACGTATATGACACTCTTCCACCGTCGCCAGTTTGGCGGCTTCGTTTGGAAGAGGTGCCATGACCAATCACTGGATCGACATGCAGCACGCCGACGTGGTCATGGTTATGGGGTCGAACTGTGCCGAGAATCACCCGATGGCCACCCGCTGGCTGCAGCGGGGCAAGGACCGCGGCGCGGTCGTTATTTCGGTTGACCCTCGATTTACGCGGACGTCGTCGTTCGCTGATCATTACGCCAAGGTGCGGTCCGGCACGGACATCGCGTTTGTCGGCGGAATGATCAACTATGCCCTGAAGAACGATCGCATACACCGGGAGTACGTGGTCGAGTACACCAATGCGTCGTTCATAATCAATCCGGATTACGCGTTCAACCCCGAGGGGATCTTCTCCGGCTACGATCCCAAGACGCGGTCGTACGACCGGAAAAGCTGGGCGTATGAACTTGACGCGGACGGCGTGCCGAAGCGGGACAACACCCTGGAGCATCCACGGTGCGTCTACCGGTTGCTCAAGGATCATTACTCCCGGTACACGAAGGAGAAGGTGTGCAGCATCACCGGGACGCCGCCCGATCAGTACGAGAACATCTGCGACGTGTTCACGTCCACGCACACGCCGGATCGGGTCGGCACCTGGCTGTACGCCATGGGGACGACCCAGCACACCCACGGGACGCAGAATATCCGCAGCTACGTGATTCTGCAACTCCTGCTCGGCAACATCGGCCGTGCGGGAGGCGGGATCAACGCCCTGCGCGGAGAATCGAACGTTCAGGGTTCCACTGACATGTGTCTCCTGTTCCACATTTTGCCGGGATACCTCAAGTCGCCGCACATCGACAACGTGAATTTGCAGGCGTACCTGGAGGCGTCGACGCCGAAGACCAACGATCCCCAGAGCGCCAACTGGTGGGCGAATTATCCCAAGTACATCGTCAGCCTGCTCAAGGCGTGGTACGGAGACAAGGCCACGGCGGCCAACGACTTCCGGTACGAGTATATACCCAAGCGGTCCGGTGACTACTCTCATATATCGCTGTTCGAACGGATGTACGACGGCAAGATCAAGGGTCTGTTCTGCTTCGGGCAGAACCCGGCTGTCGGCGGTCCGAACGCCGCTATGGAGCGAAAGGCGCTCGGCAATCTCGACTGGCTGGTGGCCGTGGACCTGTGGGAGACGGAGACGGCCAACTTCTGGCGCCGTCCGGGAATCGATCCCGCCACCATCAATACCGAGGTGTTCATGCTGCCGGCCGCGGCTTCGATGGAGAAAGAAGGCTCGATTACCAACAGCGGGCGCTGGATGCAGTGGCGGTACAAGGCGGTCGAGCCGCCCGGTGTCGCCAAATCGGACGCCTGGATCGTCGACCGTCTGGCCAAGGCGCTAAAGGCCGAATACGCGGCCGGCGGTGTTTTCCCCGATCCGGTGCGTGACCTGCGCTGGGACTACGGTTCGCACGAGGAGCCCGATATCCACATGATAGCCAGGGAGGTCAACGGGTACTTCACGAAGGACACGGTCTTCGCGGACACGAACAAGTCGTTCACGAAGGGCGACCAGGTGCCCAGTTTTGCCTGGCTGAAGGACGACGGTTCGACGGCGTCCGGCAACTGGCTCTACTGCGGGAGCTACACGAACGACGGCAACATGGCGGCCCGGCGGTCGTCGGAGGACGCGCCGAACAAGATAGGCCTGTATCCGAAGTGGGCATGGTGCTGGCCGGTCAACCGGCGCATTATCTATAACCGTGCGTCGGTCGATCCGCAGGGCAAGCCGTGGGATCCGAATCGCTGGGTTATCCGGTGGAACGAGGCAGATAAGAAATGGGAGGGCGACGTTCCCGACGGCGGGTGGCCGCCCGGGACAAAGCACCCGTTTATCATGCGTCCGGAGGGCATGGCGTGCGTGTTCAGCACGAGCCTGGCCGACGGTCCGTTGCCGGAGCACTATGAACCGCTGGAGAGTCCGGTGCGTAACCTGATGTCGCGGACGCAGAACAACCCGGCCATCAAGATCTGGGCTACGCCGGGCGTAGACAGCATCGGCACACCCGACAAATTCCCGATCGTGGCGACCACTTACCGGGTCAGCGAACACTGGCAGGCGGGCGCCATGACGCGAAACCTGCCGTGGCTGGTGGAACTCGTGCCGGACATGTTTGTCGAGATGAGTTCGGAGCTGGCCGGGCGCAAGGGAATTTCCAACGGTGACCGTGTCAGGGTCAGGTCGGCGCGCGGCGAGATCGGCGCCTATGCCCTGGTTACGGACCGCTTTGAGCCGTTTGTCATCGACGGGAAGAACGTCGATCAGGTCGGTCTCGCCTGGCATTTCGGGTACACGGGGCTGGCCACCGGAGATTCGGCCAACGTTCTGACACCCCACGTCGGCGACGCCAATACGATGATACCCGAATACAAGGCGTTCCTCTGTGACGTCGTGAAGGAGGTGGGATAAGATGGCAAGAAAGGGAATGCTCTTCGATCTGGGAAAGTGCATCGCCTGCAGATCTTGCCAGGTGGCCTGTAAACAATGGAACGGGCTTCCGGCCGAGAAGACCACCTTCTTTGCAGCGAAGGGCGGATATCAGAATCCGTCGGCACTTTCCCCGCATACGTGGGCCCTGGTGAAGTTCTACGAGGCGAAGAAGGACGGCGCTATCAGGTGGCTCTTCAGGACGGAGACCTGTATGCAGTGCGTCGACCCGAGCTGCGTCAAGGCCTGCCCGGTGGAGCCGGTCAAGGCCATGACGCACATCAAGGAACTCGGGATCACCTACGTAAACCAGGAGCTGTGTGCCGGCTGCGGAGCCTGCGCCGAGTACTGTCCGTTTGACGTTCCCAAGATCGACGAACGGACGGAGAAATCCACCAAGTGCACCGGCTGTGCGGACCGCCAGGTCAACGGTTTGATACCGGCCTGCGCGGCCGCCTGCCCGACCGGGGCGCTGTACTTTGACGACTACGACAAGGTTCTCGAAGCGGCGCACCGGGCCAAGCAGAGGATGGAGGCGAAAGGCAAACAGCCGTGGATCTACGGCGAGAAAGAGCTGGGAACCGGCACGCACAAGGTTTGTGTGTTTCCGGAACCGCGCGAGATGTACCCGGACATCATCATGAATCCGAAGGTCTCGGAGGATCTCGGTTTCTTCCGCGAACTCATGAAACCCCTGGGCTCGGTGACCCTGACTGCCGCTCTGGTGGGGATGGTTATCGCCAGAGTCAGGGAATTCAGGGAAAAGCGGGAAGACTCTGCGGCAAAACGTGAGGAGGAGCTGACTACATGAACAAGCAGACTTTGGTTGTATTGGCGGCGACGCTCCTTGCGTTGCTGCTTTCGGGCGCCGCGCTGGCGGAGACGGCCGGCGTGCAGGTAGGGACCGGCACGTTGAAGCTGGGCGGCATTCTCCAGGCGGGTTACACGTATCACATGGAGGACCTCGAGGGCGAGGACGAGTTCAGCCTGAACCGGGCGCGGTTTCTGCTCTGGGGAGAAATCCTTCCGGGCAAGGTGAAGTACTTCGTTCAAACGGAAACCAAGGGCGCGCCCGCTATTCTCGACTACAAGGCGCAGTTATTCTATATCCGCAATACCGAGGTCACGGTCGGGCGGTTCCTGCCGAACTTCACCCTGTACATGCCGTACTCGACGGCCAAGCTGGAGATGATCAACTACCCGTTGACGACCCAGAAGTTCGCCGTGTGGCGGCAGGTCGGCGTACAGACAACGACCAAGACCGAGTACGTCGACTTCAACCTCGGTGTTTTCAACGGCGCGGACCAGCCGAACAACACGGGCGACAACAACGACTACAAGGACTTCCTGGTGAGAGCGGACATCAAACCGCCCTTGGAGCAGGGGGATGTCGTTTTTGGCGGGTACGCCTGGATCGGCATGTCCCTGCCGACGTACTACGACGCGGGAACTCTGACAACGACAACATACCCCGAGGAGTCCCTGCAACGGAACCGCTTCGGCGGTTTCGCCAAGGTGGATTACAAAGCGAGCGAGGACATCACCGCCAGGTTCAGGGGTGAGTTCCTGATGGCTTCTACAGAGGCGCTCACCGCCGCGGAGATCGACAGTGTGCAGGGCACCGATGCCCAGGCGTTTTTCGTGCACCTCGGCGTGCAGCCTCATCCCAGGTTTGAGTTGCTCGCGCGGTATGACTTCTACGACCCCAATACGGACGTGGAAAAGGACGACGAGTCGTGGCTGACCGGCGGCGTCAACTACTACCTGAGCAAGGGCAACGCCATGGTGTACCTGAACTACATCCACAAGATGGAGGGCGGCGGCGACGTCGACAACGACCTGGTGCTGGCCCAGGTGCAGATTGCGTTTTAGGAAGGAAAGTGCCCGATGAAAGTCAGAACGAAACTGATTCTTGGTGTTGTCCTTTTCGGGTCTATCTGGGGCGGGCTGGAGGCGACCGTGATATCCTCGATGGAAGGGACGGGTACGCTTATCCCGCGCTCCGTCGTGCTGGCGCTGGTGTCGCTGGCCGTGCTTTCGTATGCCCGCTTCGCTCTTCCCCGAAAGGGCAGCACCCTGCTCATTGGCCTGGTGGCGGTCGGGTTCAAGTTGCTCGGCCTGCCGATGCTCTTCGGGTGCCAGGCGGCGGCCGTGGTCGGCCAGGCGATAGTGCTGGAGGCTGCCTTCACGATGGCGCAGAACCGTGGCTGGCTGACCAGCCTTCCGGCCATGATGCTGGTGGTGCCGGTCGCAGGCGTGGCTAACGCCCTGCTGTTTTCGTTTTCGCAGGCCTACGTCTTTGCCAACCCGTGGTGGCTGGACCGGGGCGCTGTGGGGTGCCTGAGCTGGTCGTTTAGCAGCGGGGTACTGGCGGCCGCAGCCGGAGCCATCGGCTTCCTCGCCGCGCGCATGCTGGTGAAGCTGAGCCTGGCGTCGTATGTGCGGTTTGTCGAGTCTCACTCGCGCGCCTACGTACCGGCCGCGATTACGGTGTCTGCCTGCTGTTGGATAGCCGGTGCGCTGCTGTAAAGCGGACTTGCATTAGCACAAGTGAACGTGGGTAGCAATATGGATGACGCTGAGCAGGTCAAGGTGGTCGTAGACGGTAAGGAACTGGAAATAAACCAGTTCGTCTCGACCGTTGTCGGCAATGTCGTTTCCGGAGTGATATTGTCGCTAAAGCTCGATCACGAACCACAGACGATTGAGGTTACAGTAGTCAGGAAGTAAGGCAATTATACAACCCCTAAGCTTGACCGAGCCGGACGGCCTGCCGCGACAGCAACGGCCGTCCGGCCGACAGGGTCGGGAGGGAAACGTCCCGGCCTCCCGTGTTTGGAAAGGTCGTCATGCTGCCAGTACAGATATTTCCCCGTAATCATCGCTTACTGTCCGCTCGGTGCGGCCAGACCGCCCGCATGAGATTACACGTTTCGGACAACTCGGATTCACGACCGACTGAAGAGGGCCGCCGCGGTTCTCAGGGAGGGCGACGTGTTTTGTTGTGATAAGATCAGATTGATCCTGCTGCCGGCCCTGGTTTTTATCATTGCCGCCGGGTGCAGCAAGGACAGTGACGAAAACAACCCGCTGAATACAGCACCGCCCCGCGACGGCGCTCTCTGGGTGCATCTGGCCGACGATTCGGTTCGCGTGCCGTTTGCCGGCCTGCCGAGGATCGACGTTGACGGCGAGGAGGCGATTCTCCTGTCGGAGTTCATCGACACCAGTATCATCCCCATGTTTGAAGATAAGGGTGGGAAACTGTACGACGCGCGCATCCTGTATGCCTACGAGATCATGGGCGAGGACGGGTTTTCGCCGTCCGGCACAAGAGGCTATCCGGACAACGTGTGGGAACACCTGTCGCTGGGGTACATCCTGACGTCCGCGCAGCGCGTGGTGTTCCCGGACGACAAGATCGACCTGCCGGGCGGGTACAACGTGAAGGACGCCGCGCGGATCTACGTCCACCGCAAATTCGACGTCAAGGCCGTCGACACGATCGATTTCCGCGAGTGCCGGGACATGGTCACGGTCCAGGTGACCAATCCCGACGGTGACCCCGAGCAGGCCATCGCCCTGAAGGATCTGATCCTTCCGCTCGTGGCCGAACCGGGGAGTCACGCCTACAACCTGCGGACGCTCGATGATTTCGGCCCGTCGACGGACCTGACCTGGGAAGAGTTTCAGACCGGTTACTGGCTCCTGTCAAGCCAGAAAACCATGTTTACCGCGCCCGGTCTCACGGGGGGGAAATACAGGTTAAAGGTTCTGCACCGAATCCTGGTGAAGTAATGAAGGCGCGAACGGCGCTGCTGACGATATGCAGCCTCACGGTAATTGTGCTTGTCGCCCCGGCGTCCTCCCGGGCGCTCGATGAGACCGTCACGCCCGACACGGCCGACGTGTATGAGCTGGAAACGGTCGTCAGGGTAAAGGGCGCGGCTATCCACAGCCCGGTCGTCGTCACCGAACTGACACCCGAGGACATCGGCAGGAGGAACGTCGTAACCGTTGCCGACGTCTTGCGGAACGAACCGGGGTTGAGCATCACCCGGGGTGGCTCGAAGGCCGAGACGCAGACGAGGATTCGCGGCCTGCCGGCCAGGGATGTGCTGGTGCTGGTCGACGGCCGCCCCGTCAACCCGGGTTACTACGGCAAAGTGGACCTGTCGATGTTGTCAGTGGACAACGTGGCCAGGATCAGGGTGACGAGGGGACCGGCCTCGGTGGCGTACGGTGCCAACGGCATGGCCGGCGTGATAAACATCGTCACCAGCAACGGGCTGGAGAAACCGCGCACGGTCGTCAGGACCGAACTGGGCGATTACCAGTATCGTAAACTCACCGTCAACCACAGCCGGAGAGCCGGCCGATTCAACTACTGGATCTCGGGCTACGAGGATCACTCCAGGGGATATGTTCTCAGCGGCGATTTCGAGCCGAACAGTCTGGAAGACGGCGGCCTCAGGGACTACAGCTTCTATCACATGCTCGGCGTCAGCACCAAGCTGGGGTATCAGCCCGCCGAAAGCTCCCTGTACTCGCTGTCGCTCGGTTACCACTGGGCGCGACGTGACATCTCACCGTCGGTACATCCCTCCACTGCCGCGCCGCTTCGGTATTTCCCGGACTGGCAGCGCTTCAACGGGGCGGTGAGCGCACACTGGACCGTCAGCCCGGCGGCCGAACTCAAATCGGTAATCTTCGTCGATGCCCAGCATGACCGCCTGATAGAGTACACCGGCAGCGAAAAGCGCGAGGACCGGATCGCCTGGGATTCCCGGCTGGAGAACTGGACGGTGGGGGCCAGGATGGATGCCAAACTGCGCTCCTGGCGGAAGCATGAGGTTCACGCCGGTCTGGATGTCAAGCGTGACCTGATGAATAAGAAGCCCGACGTCGACGAACCGTGGATCTCCTGCCACACGTATCTGGGCACCGTGTTCCTGCAGGATATCTATCTACCATGGGACAACACGGAGATAACTCTCGGATCGGGATACAGCCTGTTCGCCAACCAGGACACTTCTTTAACGGACATGGTCTATACCGGCAGGCTGTCATGCATGGCCGGCCTGGTGCAGCGGCTGCCCGCCGGGTTGGAGGGTCATGCCGGCTATGCCCGCGCCGTTCGTTTTCCGACGCTTCACCACCTGTACAGCGAAAGCTCCGGCAATGACAGCCTCAAAGCTGAACAGGCCGACAAGTACGAGATCGGGCTGAGAAGCCGGTTTGGCATGGGGCAGAAGGACCGGTACTGTATGCTGTCACTGGCGTGGTTTCATAACGACGTGAAGAACCTCATCGACCGGGCGTCGAGGACCTTTCGCTTCAGGAACATCGGCCGGGCCCGGTCGCAGGGCTGGGAAATGTGGGTTCACGGTCAGTTTTCCCGGCGCCTCTCGGGTGGAGTGAGCTGGGCGCACCTGCTGAAGGCCGAAACTTCCGATGAGCTGCTCGACGAGCTGTCGCCGAACAAAGTCCGCTTTTACGTCTCGGTCGAGGCGGCATCCGGCACCGAACTGAACTACGAGCGAACGTATTTCGATGAACGCACCACGTTTGACGCGTACGTCATGCTCCCGGACTACGTGGTTCACAATGTCAACGTTACGCAAACGCTGCGGTATTCGCTGAAGCTGCGACTGGCCGTGAGCAACGTCACCGACGCCTGCTATGAAGAGGAACTCGGGTACCCGGCGCCCGGTCGGCAGGTCACCGTCGGACTCATATGGGGAGATTGACCGCGGCAGGATTCAGAGTGCGCGGCGTTTCACAGTCGCTCCAGGTGCCGCCGGTACTGCGCCACCATATCCTGATCGTTGAGGCTGACGAATGACAGCGCGTAGTCCGGTACGTCGGCAAACGTCGCTTCTTCGAGGTACCTGACGTTCACCTCCCCGAGAAGATCCGGTAGATAGCAGTTGTCCTGTGTGGCAAGTCGTTCTGCCGACGGCAGTATGGTCCGTCGGTAGACGGCGTGGAGCGGTTGCCTGATGCCGTCGATAAGCGGGATCAGTATGTCTTCATCGGCGGCCGCTTGCAGGACGGTTCGGATGGCCGCCGGTTTGATCAGCGGCATGTCGCAGCCACACACAAAAACAGCCGTCGAGGCGGACCGGAGAAGACCGTTGTAGATTCCGCCCAGTGCTCCTTTGCCCGCAACGGGGTCCGGGTGGCTGTCCAGGCCGAGTTCCCGCAGCCCGGCCGTGTCGCCTCCGGCGATGATGACCTCGTCGAATACCGTGCGGAGTGTGTCGTAGACTATTCGAATCATCGGTCTTCCGCCGATGTCGAAAGTGCACTTGTCCTGACCAAACCGCCGGCTCTGCCCGCCGGCCAGTATGACTGCTGTTCTTATGTTATCGCTCCCGTGTGTCATTCAGGTCACAGTTACCGGCCGTAAGCGGCCGAGGTTGTCCGCGATGTGCTGTCCCAGTTCCTGCTCCCGCCCGTAGTCAAAATGCGGCAGGGCGTAACCGAACAGATCGGTCCCGTAGGTGGCCAGAAGCTCCGAAGCGGGGACGACGCCTGAATCCGAATACCCCGGCCGGCACACTTCGACCTTCAGGCCCGGGTTAGATTTCAGGCCTTCCACGAGCACGAGATCCACGTGACGGTAAAACAGGCGGATGATGTCGTCCATGTTGGCCGGAGTGATATCGGCCCGGTTGAAATTGAAAGCAAACGAGCCGGTTCCGATTATGCCGGTGACGTCACTGCCGGCTTCCATGTGCCGGTACGTGTCCTTGCCTTCGGTGTCCCAGTTGAAACGGTCGTGTTCGGTGTGTTTCAGAGTCCCGACCTGTATATCCAGCGCCTTGAGGACCGGCACGATCAGCTCGGCAAAGCGGGTCTTACCCGAGTTCTTGCAGCCGACGACGTGGAGGATTCTCGTCATGTCGCGGCTCACGGCGTTATCCGATCCACCCGGCCCAGAACGACCCGGTCCGGTCGGTTCAAGCGACCGACCACTGCGATCCCCGCGGCAGCGGCAATTTCAGCCGCCAGTGTCGTCACCGACCTCTGTGACGTGACCACGGGCACCCCGGCCCGCGCCGATTTCAATACCATGTCCGATGAAACGCGGCCGGAGGTAGCCAGAATCGCCGCGCCAAAATCGACGCCGTGGAGCAGGCCGGCTCCGATTGCTTTGTCGACGGCGTTGTGCCGTCCGACGTCGAACCCCATGGGCCAGGCCGACGGATCGTCTCCCGTCACGAGTGCCGCACAGTGCACGCCCGGACCTCCGCCCCGCGATGCCAGTTCCCTGAACATCATCGACATGATACCCGGCAGCCGCCCGGCGCTGATCGTGAGAGGCGAAGTCAAGGGGACGAGGTCCCTGAGGTATTGCGATGACTCGATCCGGCCGCCGCCGCAGCCCGTCGGCGTGACCAGAGAAGCCGGGGAAGGTTGTGACGGCACCGGCGTGGAGAGACAAACGCTGATATCCGGACTGCCGTCGCAGGAGGCCACCCCGAGCGTGTCGATCTGGTCAGGACCGTCTATATACTCCTGGCAGAACAGCCAGCCGACGGCGAATTCCTTGAGGTCGCGCGGCGTGCACAGAAGATGCGAGAAGAACCGGCCGTTTAGAAACAGCCGGACCATTTTTTCCTCGGGCAACTGGCCTTTCTGAATCACGCCGAATTCTCCATTGTGGGGCATGATGCGACGGTACCGGAGCGGCAGAACGTCATCGGGCCTATGATACGACCTTACCCTCGGTCCGTCAAGGCGAGATCAATGACGGGGTAAATCGACTTGTCCTGGTGGTTCTTGCCCGCGTCAGGTCGACGGCCGTTCGGCAGGCAGGGTGAAAAACGACCTGAAACAAAACAGGAACCACAGGGCCAGGGGCAGGAAGGGATCGACTATCCGCCGGTTGAACTCGAGCGCCCACATCCAGAACCAGTGCCAGTTGTAGCTGTAGCTGACATACCTCGCGTAGTCCTGCTGAAGATCTTTAACCAAAATCCAGCGCGTGTTCTTGGCGAAAATGAACAGGTCGCATATGTGCCACAGAACAATCAACAGCGGCGCGATTAACAGGAAGCGCCACCGTGCGGGAGGTTTGATGAAAACGACGGTGGCCAGGAAAAGCGCCGCCCACAGGCTCAGGTTGTACGAGACGGTGTCCGTCGGCCTGTTGCCGGGCAACTCAAACATCTGGTCGCGGCCGTACGCTCCGCCCACGGTTATCCGGGCCGCAACTACGAAGTCGCCGCGGTCGACGGTGATACGGTAGGACGTGTCCGCCGACTCAAACGCATTGGTGACGGTCTGCGAGACGGACGCCAGAAAGCGGCTGTAGGCCGGCAGTGCTTTCCCCCAGAGCCACCCCACGGGTATGTAGAGTACCAGGAAGATGACCAGAACGAGTATGATCTTAACCGGTCTTGACAAATTTCTCATACCACAGGTACCAGAACGCGGCACCGAGCGCGATTATGACGAACTCCCACACGTACAGGTGCATGGTGTCAAACAGGAACGCGGAGGATGTGCCCGCATACCAGAGGGTGAGGATACGGACGTAGTTGAGGAACATGATCAGTATGACGGCCAGTGTCAGGCCGATCAGTTTCGGACGCCAGCGGGCGGGAAAGGCGATAATACCGGCCAGCACGATGGCCAGCGCGTAGATGCCGTTGCAGCCCTCCGCGATGTTGACGCCGAACTCCGGGCTGTGAACCGACGTGCCGCCGGAAACAACGCCGTTGTCTCCCATCAGCCTGAGAAACGCAGCCGAGGACCAGGCAAGGAACTCGTTGAGCGGCATGATTACTTTGAAGTATACGGCCGGTATCATGAGGATACTGAAAATGACCACCAGCGTCAGGCCGAACCAGAGGTATATCCGAAACAGCGGCCAGTTGGCCTTTATGATGTGCCGGAGCCGCCCGGGGGACGGGCGTGGTTTCGGCCTTCGTTTCCTCTTTGCCATGCCGCCTTTCCCGGTGTGCCGCGTAGAACGTGCCATAGGCAATTAACGCACCATAAAGCCTGCACACAAGAGGTCAGAGACAGGCCGTCCGGATATGGGGAATCCGGGCGACCCGACGGGCCACCCGGATTTCCTGTTTAACAAGGCAGACAAGACACGGCACACCGGCGGTCAGTCTCCCGGAGTGATCCACAGGTGGGCCATGTATGCCAGCATTGTGGCGCTTATGAGTGTCCCGACGACGTCACGCAGGGGCACGGAACTGGAAACCAGAAAAGCTATGGCCAGCCCTATGACGGCCAGGCCCAGCGTAACCGCCAGCACCTTCCAGAAGACGTCGGGAACAAACAGCCGACCGTACATGGCTATGCGTTCGCCTTAGCTATGACCGTCCGGCGCTGCCTGACCACCACCGTGATGACGGTCAGGACGAGCAGCGCGAAAATGATCAACCCCCACTCGGAGAGGGTGGGGATGGGGGCCAGGTCCGGCAAGGTGAGCCCCACGCGTGGGCCGGCTGCCCCGTCCTCGAGACCGAACGTGATAGTGGCTGGGGAGGAAAGCAACCACGCGTTGGTGGCATTCTCCCAGTCCAGTGCGACGACAGTATCCTCGACCCTGGTCACGACAAAGCCTGCACTCGTAAGCGAGTCCTCCAGCATGGTCGCCGCCTCTGTTGGTGTGGCACCCGAAGCGAGGGTGGCCGTAACGGTATGCTCATTCAACGTGAGCACGAGGGTGCCCGGATCCGTGACATCAGCATTCGGCAGGGCGCAAACCCACTCGAATATCCTCTCGCCCGGTATTGCCTCGGATACTGCAAAGCTAGCGTCGACGTACGTGTCGTAATCGAGCTGGTTGTCCTCTATGTCGACCATACTGATGGGGTCTTTAGGTTCCGTGCGGCCCGTGATGTTGATGGCGTTGTCGCCATTGGCTTCAGCCTCCCAGCCCTCGTCCGTCAGATCCGTGAGGATCAGGTTTCGGGCCTGCTCCTCGGTCAGTCCCTGAACATAATGGATCACATTGTATGTTGTCCCGTCTTCGCTTACCGCTGTCACGGTTATCGTCATCCCTTCCGGAGCTACTTCGCCATAGAAGTGCAGGCTATAGCTGCCGGTCTTGGCTTCAGCCTGCTGGGAAAGCGCGGTGAAACTGGCAAACAACAGGGCGACAAAGACAACAAGTATCCAGAGAGTTCGATTCCCGTTTTGTCCATGCCTCATAAGAATATTCTCCTCTGTGTATCCCCGGTCGACGAGACGCGCCGGGAACACATCGGTTTAATTGCTAAACGTTGTTACATTAGCAGTCGAAGCTTCAGCCGGCGAGCGGAGGCCCGCGAGGTTGCAAGGGCAACAGATATTGGTTTCGCAAACACGCGGGCATATCTGTTTCCGGCAGGCGTGGAGCCACTGCGCAGCCTTTCAGCAGGCGCAACGCGGCACCCCTCACACATATTGCCTCGGCCAGTGAAAGCAGGAGCGCGTTGACGTAGACGATCAGGAAGGCCACAAAGCCGTACCCGAGCGAGCCTGCGACCATCTGCAAAAACCGGTTGTGGCCATGCTCTACCGGAACCAACCCGTGGCTTAAACCAGCCGGCTCAAGCGCCAGCACAACAACTATCCAGCCGAGCGCTATGGCCAGCGGGCTGAACCCGAAACGACGTGTGAAGAACGCCCCCAAATATGTGTACACGGCCGGGATCGTCGTCAGCATGACAAAACCTGTCAGCGACGGAGAAATCACGGTGTTGTCAAACAGCGTGGAGAAGAGAAAGAGGCTGCTACCCCAGACGGCGCCGCAGTAACCGGCCTTGCGCGGACGCAGAAATCTGACCGCGATTACCAAAGGAGCGAAACTGATCCAGGCCAGCCACGGATGCGCAGGAGATGCGACGGCAAGAGCCATCGTACATCCACCTGCCACCGCTGGCAGGTAGCGCACGGCCCTGAAGACGAACTTAATAGATAACTGTACCCTTGCCCTGTCGGCAGCGACAGTCACACCCAACTCCCCCCGACAAACAAAGACCTTAGTGGGAAGGCCCCAGGATCGGATTATGCCGCAACGAAGCTTACATTCGTCCGGCTATGGTGCGCTCAGTGTGCTGATGTAGGGTGTGTAGCGAGATGAAAGTCGAAAGTGCTGGATCTCGAATTATCTATAACATATCGCGGGTCGTGTGTCAAGGGAATAGTGCAAACATCACTATTCTTGTCGTTTTTGACTTCTACAGGTGTGAATGCGGCTTTTAAGAACGTGATGCAGGACGTATCATCCGAGCATTACATCTCGCCCCACGTGTTGACGTCGCGGACCACGCGGCTGCGGTGGCCTTCCTTTGAATTCAGTTCGATATAGTTGTAGACAGCGATATCCCAATCGACGAAATCCCTGACGTTGGTGACTTCGCGGGCCACGATGGCGGCCTTGCGAAGTTCGCCGATCTCTTCCTCGATATCGGCACACCCCGCGGCCAGCCATTCGGGCTTGCCCGTTTCCATGCAGATGGTGGCGACAATGTAGCGGTCGATATAGCGTGCCTCTGAAAACATCTGCTGGTCACGTAACATCTTGACCGCTCTCTCGACCAGGTGCACGAGGTTCAGGCGGTAGTCCAGTGAAGCTTTGAAGCTCACCAGGTACTGCCCGCTATCCAGGCGTTGCACGGTCACGTCCCGGATAGGGTCGAAAAGGTCGCGGGTGGCGGCAATCGCGGCGTTCGGGTCAGAGGCGTGCAGGCAAGCGCGCCCCTCGTTCTTGCAGAACTCCAGGACTGCCTCGGTGTATCTGAATCTGTGGATCATGGTTACTCCCGGATTATCGGTAGAGACGGCCCGGGGCTTGAAGGCCGGCGGTAATCTTACTCGCTGTCAGGCTGGTAATACCAGTGCCATGATTCCCAGTGCAGGGAATCGGCGGCGGACTCAGGAAAGGTCTGGCGGAAACCGAAGCCGGCGGCGTGCTCGGCCAGCCAGGTAAAGCCGGCGGTCCCGGCAAACAACGCCTCGCTGGGTACCAGGTCGACCGCGCGGCCGGTGTGATGCTCCGAATAGCCGGCGGGGGCGACCATGGAGAGAATATGCTCTATCGTTTGCCCGCCGCGGAGCCGTTCGAGGATTATCCGCTCCTGGAACTTAAGTGAGCGATACCCTGAGTCGGTCAGAAGCTGAATGCTGTCACCTTTCGCCGCCCGCGCCATGCTGACAAAGGCGTCCCGGGCATCCGGGCGGAGGTATATACGGTAGTCCTCGTACGTAAACTCATCCGGCAGTCGAACAAGTTCGGTATCGACGGCAATCCGGGTCGAATCGAGCCGTTTGCCGCACCAGCGCGCGGGAACCGCGTAGTCGTTCTTGCCGATGGTCACCGTCTCGGCGCAGTCTCCCGCCGGTGCCGGCCCGGGGAAAAACAAGAACAGCACGGAGAGAAGGCCGCCGGCTGCCAGTGCCGAACCGACCTGGAGGAATGCCGAGAGTTTGATGCGGGAGCGCACTGTCAGCCCGTGTACCGGAGGTTGCTGCCGGAGCAGGTCAGTATCGCGGTATCGGAATCCAGAGAGGCCGCGAGGACCTCGGCGATAAAGAGAGTGTGATTGCCGCACGGCACCCGGTTGACGATTTTGCAGTCCAGGTACCCCGTGGCGCCTTTCAGCAGCGGCGACGAAGTAGCCGGTGAATCCTCGACGCTGGTGGCCTTGAGTTTCTCGTAGCCGGATTCCGCCGGGCCGTAGAAGGTCTTCGCGAACGCCTCCTGACCTTGAGCGATCAGGTGGACAACAAAGCCGTCGATATCCCTGAGCAGCCGCGCCGACTGGTGCTTGTCATGGATGGCCAGGGCGACCATCGGAGGTTCGGAACTGACCTGCGTCAGCCAGCTCGCGGTGAAAGCGTTTCCCTGTGAGCCCTTGCCCAGAGTAACCACATATACACCGTATTCCAGCTTCTTCAGGACTTTCTGAATCTCTTTGGACATAACGGAGTCCTTTCTTGGCGTGTGACAATTGCGCGGGGAACGATAGTACAGTCGGTCGGGCGGCGCAATGTTTATCGGCCGGCCGTAAGACGAGCGCACTCAGAACGTTGCGATACCTGATAGGTTTGCGATGGTCGGACACCGGTCAAGGCCGCTGTAATTGTAAATGCAGCAACAGATTAAGAGGCAACCGGCAATCCTTTTTTAGTTGCCTGTCGGCGAGTGATTTAGTAAATTGAAAGCTTAGGTTGCATTAACAGCAGTTCATTGATTCAAGGAAATGTTTTCCTATGGCGATTGAGCGAGAAAAAATAGAGACGGTCTTCCTCGAAGAGGAAATGAAATCGTCGTACCTCGATTACTCCATGTCGGTCATCACCAACCGCGCCCTTCCGGACATACGTGACGGCATGAAGCCGTCCAATCGGCGCATCCTTGTGGCGATGAACGATCTGCACCTCAATCCCGGCCGGCCCCACCGCAAATGCGCGAAAATCGCCGGCGATACCTCGGGCAACTACCACCCGCACGGTGAGCAGGTCGTTTATCCGACGCTGGTGCGCATGGCCCAGGATTTCAACATGCGCTACCCGCTGGTCGACGGACAGGGGAATTTCGGGTCGATAGACGGAGACGATGCCGCGGCCATGCGGTATACGGAGGCGCGCCTGACACCCATCGCCGTCGAGATACTGGCTGATCTCGACAAAGAGACGGTCAACCTGATAGCGAACTATGACGCCACCTTACGGGAGCCTACGGTGCTTCCGGGCAAGTTCCCCAACCTGATCTGTAACGGCAGTTCCGGGATTGCGGTGGGCATGGCTACAAACATGCCGCCGCACAACCTCAGGGAGATCAGCCGGGCCATACTGCACGTGATTGACAACCCGGATTGCACGGTGGACGACCTGCTGGAACTGGTACCGGGTCCGGATTTCCCGACCGGCGGAATCATCAACGGCCGCGAGGGTATTCGTGAAGCCTACAGCACGGGAAAGGGGCACATCCCGGTCAGGGCCAAGGCGGTCGTCGAACGCATGCGCAACGGCAAGGAAGCGATTGTCGTCGCCGAGATTCCCTTTCAGGTCAACAAGGCGAACCTGCTCGAAAAGATAGCCGATCTCGTGCGGGACAGGCACATCGAGGGTATCTCCGACCTGCGTGACGAGTCCGACCGCGACGGCATGCGCATCGTGGTTGAGCTCAGGCGCGAAGTGCCGGCCGAGATCGTGCTGAACCAGTTGTACGCGCGTACGACCATGCAGGTGACGTTTTCGGTGATGATGCTCGGACTGGATCACGGCATTCCGAAGCTCATGACGCTAAAAGAACTGGTCCAGGCGTTTGTGGATCACCGGCACGAAGTGGTGGTCCGCCGCACCGAATACGATCTGCAAAAGGCGGAGGATCGTGCGCACATTCTCGAGGGTTACAAGATCGCCCTGGACAACATCGATGCCGTCATCAGTCTGATCAAGAAGTCAAAGGACACGCCCACGGCCCGAGAAGGCCTGATGGCGAATTTCAAGCTTTCCGAGAAGCAGGCGACGGCCATCCTGGAAATGCGGCTGCAACGCCTGACCGGCCTGGAGCGCCAGAAAATCGAGGATGAGTACCTGGGACTGCTCAAGAAGATCAGCGAGTACAAGGCGATCCTTGACTCCAGGCAACTGCGCCTGGAAATCATCAAGGACGAGACCGTGGAGCTGGAGAAAAAGTACGGCGACGACCGGCGCACCGAGATCCAGGAGGCGGCCGAGGAACTGACGGTGGAGGACCTGATCGCCGAAGAGGAGATGGTTATCACCATTTCGCACCTCGGTTACGTCAAGCGGTTGTCCGTTTCGGCCTACCGCAAACAGCACCGCGGCGGCAAAGGCGTCATCGGTATTGCCCCCAAGGAGGAGGACTTCGCAGAGCACCTGTTTATCGCCTCCACCCACGACTATATCCTGTTTTTCTCGAACCGGGGTCGATGCTACTGGATCAAGGTGCATGAAATCCCGGTGGGCGGCAAACTGGCCAAGGGCAAGCCGGTCGTCAACCTGTGCGGGATGGAGAAAGGCGAGACGATTGCGGCGTTCTGCCGGGTGCGCGAGTTCAGCGACGACAGGTTTGTCGTCATGGCGACCAGGAAGGGGATAATCAAGAAAACCGCTCTCTCGACGTTCAGCAATCCGCGCAAGGCCGGTATCAACGCCATAAACATCAGCGAAAACGGCGACGAGCTGATCGACGCCGCCGTATCGGACGGCACCTGTGAGATCGTCCTGGCCACCCGCAAGGGGATGGCCATCCGCTTCCCGGAGGACAAAGTCCGGTCCATGGGCCGCACGGCTTACGGCGTGAAGGGGATCAACCTGGGCAAGGGTGACTACTGCGTCGGTATGGTCGTTGTCCGCCGTGACAGCACGCTGCTGGTGGTCACCGAGAACGGTTACGGCAAGCGAACCTCCATACAGGATTACCGCATGACCAACCGCGGTGGCAAGGGCGTGATCAACGTCAAGGCCTCGGACCGTAACGGTGAGGTGGTGGCCATCATGGAAGTGCTCGACCAGGACGAGTTGATCCTGATCACACGTCAGGGCATCGCCAACCGCCAGGCGGTCAAGGATATCACGGTCATCGGCCGCAACACGCAGGGCGTACGCCTGATTTCGCTGCATACCGGCGACATCGTCACCGACGTCGCACGGGTGGTGAAGGAGGAATAACAGATCCGCTGAAGCGGGGGAGGTTTTATGGGGGAAAACCAGGAGGAAAAGGAAGTGCGGTTTCTAGCGGACGTTCCGCTGGAATCGCTCGACGACGATCTGCTGGGGTGGGGGCGGCTTGCTGATAATGTAGTAGATGCTCTGCTATTGAACAGCGGTAAGAAGGGCTATGTGGTCGGGATAAAGGGGAGTTGGGGTTCAGGGAAAACCACGTTTCTGAATTTCGTCCGTCTGATATTTGACAAGCTCTCCACGGAGAAGGGCATAATCGTCTTTCGGTATAACCCCTGGCTGTATGCCAACGAATGCCAACTGCCGAACTTCTTCACTGAGCTGGGTAAAGTTATATGGTGGCAGACCGCTGAAGGAAAACAGAAGGTGGCCGGTGAGTTGGCGGGGCGGCTCGAAAAGTACGCGTTGTACGCGCGTTCTTTAGAAGGAACGGGCGTTGGCCTGACACCGGTCGGGGAGAAGCTGTCCCGGGTGCGTCGGCTTTTCGAAATGATGGCCATGTGGCTTCGGAAGCGGGCGGGCCAGAACGGACGACCCCTGCTTGAGCTTAAGAAGGAAATACAGAAACGTTTGGATGATCTGGCGAAGACGGTAGTAGTGCTGATAGACGATGTCGACCGCCTTCCGCCACAAGATATTTGCGACGTGTTTCAAGTAGTGAAGAACAATGGTGATTTCAGGGGTCTGTCATACGTGCTCGCGTATGATGAGGCAGTGGTGAGAGCAGCACTGAAAAGGGAGTATTGTCAGGAATACGAGAGCTTCATTGAAAAGATAGTGCAGATTGAATTTGCGCTTCCGCCGCCCGACAGAGTCGTTTTAGGAGAGTATTTCACGTCCACGCTTGACACGGTACTGGAGCGCCTTCCGGCGACGGCCGAACAATACTGGTCGGAGCAACGCTGGTCGAACTGCTATTTGCAGTACATCCGGCATTTTGTCACGAGCTTTCGCGACGTGAAGCGGATTGTGAATGGGATCTGTCTTAACGCAAATCTCGTCTGCCGTGACAATACCGTCGAAGTAAACCCGCTGGATTTTGTAGCCGTGGAAACCATCAGTGTATGCTTCCCTGACGTGTACGATTTTATCCGCCGGAATAAAGGTATTTTTGTCTATGTCGATGATCCAACGGACCCATTTGGCGTTCCGCGAAAGGAAGACAAACTTGCGCGAAAGGCGCTCGATGACACTTTAGACCGTGTAGAAACCAAGTACCGTCCTCTTCTCGATGGGCTGCTGAGGGATCTGTTTCCGCAGCTTCAGCATTGTGACGATGATTGGAGTCCGGATACAGCGTCTGAGCAGGAATGGCTTCGTGACCTGCGGGTTTGTTCCGCGAAAATCTTCGACCGATACTTCTTGTACGCAAACTATGTGGGTGACATACCAAATGCAGACGTGCAGTTCCTTATCGCCAATCTCGGGCACGTGAGCGGTTGCCGCACAGCGGTTGAATCGCTTGCGAAATACTATTACACTCCCGGGCTGCGACGGCTGCTTGAGCACCTCGAGGCGGCGATGCCTATGGTCGTGTCCGCCGGGACAAATCCTTCCAACATAGTAGCCTTCCTTTTCGACGTAAGTGATTATCTACCCCGGGACGAAGGGGTAATGGGGGGAATCCCCATACGTTTTTGGCTAACGAATTTGGTTACACAACTCGTTGCTGGTTCCAGCGATGAAGCGAGGGCTTACCTGCTACAGCAGGCTTTCGCGCAATCCGAGGGTGTGTTTGGACCACTGGCCGTGTTTGCTGTTGCTGCCGTGGAGGCAGAAAAGCAAACTGGACAGCAAGCCTTGGCCCCCGCAAACTCGCAAGGGATCCTCTGTCGGCAAGCTGCTGAGCGTGCCCTGGCCTGGATGAAAGCCGGGGCCCCCCTTGAACATCGGCATCTTGTCTTCATACTCAGGGTCGCAAAAGATTTTTCGGAACCCAAAGAGTTTGAATTCTCCCTCCGTGGTATGCTTGAAGATGACATCAACTTCCAACGCTTTGTGACGCGGTACCTTGTGCGTTCGGAGAGCGTCGCCATAGGGCAAATTGCTGGGAAGGTGGACTACCGATACGATTTCCCTGCGCTGGAGTATATTACCGATCTGGGTGCTATTCGCCGGCGCATGCGTACGACTCTTTTGGCTCCAGATGCGCCCGATGAAGTCAAGCTGGCGTTCGACGTTTTCCTACGGGACTTTGACCGGTATGTACATGACCCAAAGCCTTGGAAGCGGACTCGTCTCTAGGCCACGCCCATACGTGTTTTGCGCCATGTGCGGAGCATTGGGTGCTTTGGTTGCGCGGGCAGATCACTATCCCGCGATTTGCCTTTGCGGGCCGGGGGGCGTATCTTGGCCGGATGCCGTACCTGGGTGAGCTTGCCGCACTTGGCACCGCGTTCTGCTGGTCGTTTACGGCCGTCTTTTTTTCCGAGGCCGGGCGGCGCATAGGCTCGTTCCGCGTCAATTCCATCCGCCTGCTCTTTGCCGTGACGATCTACTGTATTGTCCTTCTTGTCACCACCGGCCGGATTTTTCCCGAGGATCTCAACAGCAGCCAGGTCTTCTGGCTGGCGCTGTCGGGCTTCATCGGCTTGGTGCTCGGCGACGGGTGCGGGTTCAAGGCGCTCGTCATGATCGGACCGCGCCTGACCACGCTGCTGTGGTCGACGGCGCCGATCATGGCGACGGTGATCGCCTGGTTCCTTCTTGGCGAACAACTCGGGCTGCTTCATCTCGTCGGGATAGGCATAACAATAGCCGGACTAAGCTGGGTGGTGCTGGAACGGCGCTACGGCGGATCGAATCAGTTCAACCTGCATCGGGAGCACCCTGATTCCGGCACGCTCTTAAAAGGCGTCCTTCTCGGGCTGGCGGCGGCGCTGGGGCAGGCGGCCGGTCTGGTGCTCTCCAAACACGCCATGCTGAACGCGGGAGGTATCCTCGATCCCATGCCGGCGTCGTTCATCCGGATGCTGTCATCGCTGATTGTCATCTGGCTGTTCGCCGGCCTCAGCGGGCGCCTGCGTGCCAACGTGAGCGCATTCAAGAACGGTCGGGCCGTTCTGTTTGCGGCCGGAGGTGCGACGATGGGCCCGTTTCTGGGAGTCTGGCTGTCATTGGTGGCGGTGACCATGATTCCGGCCGGTATTGCCGCCACGCTGAACGCCGCCACGCCGATTCTGATCATCCCGGTCGTCATAGCGTACTACCGGGAAAAGGTGACCTTTCGCGCGCTGATAGGCGCGCTGCTTGCCGTGGGCGGCATGGTGCTGCTCTTTTTCGCCGATGAGCTATCTGGATTATTCTAAGTTTCAGGCCTTTCTCGCCCGGTATTTCAGCGAGCGGGCGGCTGGCCCGACCCGGGACAGCGGCTATTTTGACATTATTCGATTCTTCGGCAGGGACGCGGTCGATCCGCGAGACATTGCCGTGCGCTGCGTGCCCGGGCGTTATCGTTTCTCGGACACGCGCATTGCCCGATTCGCGGATGAAATCGCGACGGAACTGAGGCGGCAGGGGCGGCTTCTGGATGGCCCCACTGTAATGAAGCTGGTCTCGTTCGATCCGTCTGCAAGGCCGCCGATAATGGCCGTACAGGAGGCCGCGTATGAGCAGTCTTCCGGAAGCTGCTTTGCTCTCGATGTTGAGCACCCGCTGTTTGCCGATGCCGGAGGGACCCTGCGCGAGTACTACAAACCGCAGTGCCGCTCCCATGCCGTGACGGATAACCCGCTCTGCATATGTCTGGGCGTATCGGGCATGCTCCTGACCGCCGGTGCGCGAGGTCCGTTGGTGCTGCAAGTGAAGCGAACCGGGAAGGTGGCAACGCTGGCCGGGGAGTATGGCCCGTCGGTGGCCGGAGTGGTGGACTTCACCGACCGATTTGAGAACCTTGAACAATTGCTGAGGGCGCAGATGGCGGCCGAAATCTCCGAGGAACTGAACCTGCGTCCGGACGAATACACCCTGGAGCCTCTCGCGTATGCGCGGGAGATTTTCCGGGGGGAACGGCCGCAGTTGTTTTCGCTGATACGGACAACCCTCGACGCGTCCGGGCTGGCCCGCCGGCTGAACGGCACCGAACCATCGCGGCGTGAATTCGATTCGTTCGATCTTGTCGCCGCGGAGGCCCTGCCGCCCGCCCGGCTCAACTTCGAAGCCAAAATGAACTGGCATTTTGTCAGCGAGTACCTTGACACTCTGTGATGCGGGTGGGTTCGGCCGGTTTCCGCCGCAAAAAAAAGGCCGCCCTGCCAAGGGCGGCCTGGCGCTGGTCCGTTGAACGTCAGATGTCGACTTCGTCCTCGTCGGTCGACGGCCGGGTGGCGGCCTCGGTGACGTCGGCAATCTGATCGGGTCTCTTTCCTTTCAGCTTGCCCTTGTACTTTTTCAGTTGGCCCTTCATTTTGTCGACCGCCATGGCGATAGAACTGTACATGTCGTCGGTCTCGGCGGAACTGGTGAGAACATCCTTGTAGACTTTGACCTTTAGTTCGGCCATGCGGCGGTGCCGTTCCATGTCAAGGATCAGTTCGGCGGAAATGATGTTGTCAAAGTACCGTGTCAATCCGTCCATCTCAGCCTCAGCCTTCTGCCGAAGCTCCGGGGTGAGATCAAAATGGCGCGCCGTTATCACCTTCTGCATGCCGAGTCTCTCCTTTCCATGCCGGTTTAGTACTCTGGATTATAGTCAAAAAAGTGCTCCGTGACAATGTACCTCTTGGTTCGGGTGGACTGACGCATGACCACGGAGTGAGTGGTGGCGCCGTCGGCCCGGTAGCGCACCCCGTTGAGCATGTCGCCGTCGGTAACCCCGGTGGCCGCGAACATGACGTGGTCCCCCTGGGCCAGGTCGCTGGCCCGGTAAAGGCGGCTGAGGTCCTCGTATTCCGTGCCCTTGAGCCGCTCGGCTTCGTCGCCGAGCGGAGACAGCCGGGCCTGCATCTCGCCGCCGAGGCAGCGCAGCGCCGCCGCCGCCAGCACCCCGGCGACCGACCCGCCGGTGCCGACCAGCACGTCAATGCCGGTCCCGGGGGTGGAGGTGGCAACCGCCGCCGCCACGTCGCCGTCCGGTATCAGGTGAATGCGCGCGCCGGTATCGCGCACCCGCGCAATGAGTTCCTCGTGCCGCGGCCGGTCAAGGATCACCACCGTCAGGTCAGAGGCACCGTATTTCTTCGCGTTGGCAATGCGCTCCAAATTTTCCTCGATAGGGGCAGACAGGTCGATAACCGAGGCCGCCTCCGGCCCGACGGCGATCTTCTCCAGATAGCTCACCGGGGGCTTCAGGAAGTCTCCCTGGGGGGCCATGGCCACGACGGCCAGGGCGTTGGTACGTCCAAAGGCCACCGAGTTGGTGCATTCCAGGGCATCCACGGCGACGTCCACCTCGTCGGAGGTGCCGCAGCCGACCCGCTGGCCCGTATAGAGCATGGGGAACCGCTCCCGGTCCCCCTCGCCGAGGATAATGTTTCCCTTGAAAGCGATGGAGTTGAAGGCGTGGTGCATGGCCTCGACGGCGGCCCGGTCGGCGGCTTGGGCGTTGCCTCTGCCCATCCAGCGGGCGGCCGCCAGAGCGGCCGCCTCAGTGGCCCTCACCATTTCAAGCGCAAGATTTCGATCCACGATACGCGGTCATCCGATAACGATAGTCCATTGTTCTGTACGATTTACCGACCGGACCGGTTGATGATTTCTCGACTAAGCAATTCGTTTCCTGAACCGCGCCGGTTTTATCCTTAGCTCTTCGCGATACTTGGTCACGGTCCTCCGGGCCAACCTGATGCCTTCCTCGTTGAGCATCCGGAAGATTTCCTGGTCGGAATATGGCTTCTGAGGGTCTTCTGCATTGATGATTTCTTCAATGCGCTGCTTGACCGAGCGTTTGGAAACGTCCTCGCCGTCATCTTTGGAAATGCCAGTATTGAAGAAATACTTGATTTCGAACACGCCCAGCGGAGTTTGCACGTACTTCCCGCTTGACACGCGGCTGATAGTGGCCACGTTCATATTGACTATCTGGGCGATGTCCTCCATTATCAGCGGCTTGAGGAAGGCCGGGCCTTTCACAAAGAACTCGCGCTGTTCCCCGATAATCGCCTCCATCACCCTGATCATGGTCGAACGCCGCTGGTTGATGGCGTTCAGAAGCCAGCGAGCCTGCTCCAGCTTCTGCCGCACGTAGGCCTTGGTATCCGCCGGCGTGGCGCTGCCCCGCCTGATAAGCTGCTTGTAGCTCGCGTTGACGCGAAGCTGCGGAATGTTCCGGTCGTTGTGGTAAACGACGAAATCCTCGCCGTAGCGATCGACAATCAGGTCGGGAACAATCGGTGCCGCCGCCGGGTCAAAACGTCCGTAGGCGGGCGTCGGCGACAGGCTCCTGATGGTCTCCAGCGCCCGTTGCGCGCGTTCGAACGGCACGCCCATTATCTTGGCTATCTGCAGCGTGGATTTTTTCTCGAGATCACGGATGTGTTCATCGACCAGCCGGTAGGCCAGCGTGTGCTCCATCTTTTTTTCCCGGAGCTGGATCAGGAGTGACTCCCGGAGATTGCAGGCTCCCACCCCGGTCGGGTCGAACTTCTGTATCAGTTCGAGAACCCGGCTGATCTTCTCCTCTGCAATTTCGAGCTCGGCGGCCATCTCCGGGACAGAGAAGGCCAGGTAACCATCCGGGTTGATGTTGCCGATGATGTACTCTCCGATGAGTTGGTCTTCCTCCGACAGCCGCAGGTAGGACAACTGCTCGGCGAGATGGTCGTAGAGGTTCCGGGAGGACGCGGCGGTCCCCTCCAGGCGCGATTCTTCCGTCTCACGGTGTTCCCGGACCTTGTATCCTTCCTCGTCGTCGAACAGGAACTCGTCCCAGTCGAAATCGTCCGACTTTTCGTCGTCGGCCGGCTCGTCGGGATCGCTCTCCTGCTCTTCGGCGGTGTCCTCGGCCGGTTCTTCAAGCTCCTCCACTTCCTCCAGCAGCGGATTCACGGCCAGTTCGTGACGAAGCGTCTGCTCCAGCTTGAGCAGAGGCATTTGCAGCATCTTGAGCGACTGTATCAGCTGCGGGGCAAGGGTCAGCCTTAGTGATGTTCGGAGCTCGAGTTTCATGGTCTTTTCAAACGCAGTATTTGCTTAAGTCGACATTCCGGCAAGGTGTGTTCTCTGCAACTCAATATCGGAACCGTGGCGCAACCGGTTTATACGGTCATCCGACTTCGTTCATTTATTCAACAAATGTCCGGCGCCCGTTCTAGTTAAGCCTGAACTTCTCTCCCAGGTAGATTCTCCTTGCCTCGGGATCATTGGCCAGGTACTCAGAGCCTCCCGACTTGAGAATCTTGCCGTCACACATAATGTAGGCTCGACTGCATATCGACAGTGTTTCGCGGACGTTATGGTCGGTAATAAGTACTCCGAGTCCACGTTCCACCAGGCGGCGAATGATCTTCTGGATGTCTTCCACCGCGATGGGATCGATCCCGGCAAACGGTTCATCCAGGAGAATGAACTTTGGTTCGTTAACGAGAGCCCGGGTGATTTCCACGCGGCGGCGTTCGCCGCCGGACAGGGTATAGGCCTTGTTTTTTCGAAGGTGAGCGATATCAAGTTCACCGAGGAGTTCTTCCAGGCGGGCGCGCCGCTGCTTGTTGGTCATATTCCGGAACTGCAGGATGGCCATGATGTTGTCCTCGACGGTCATTTTCCTGAAGACCGAGGCTTCCTGCGGGAGGTACCCGATACCGAGACTTGACCGGCGATACATCGGCCACCTGCTGATGTTGGCGTCGCCGAGAAAGACCCGTCCGCCGTCGGGCCGGATAAACCCGATAATCATATAGAAGGTGGTAGTTTTGCCGGCTCCGTTGGGGCCGAGCAGCCCGACGACCTCTCCCGGTTCCACTACGATCGAAACGTCGTCGACGACCGCCCGCTTCCGGTAGTACTTCAATAAATGTCTCGATTTCAAGATTGTCATGCTATCAATATACGCCGTCAGGAAGGTCAAACACAATTTTATTCTACACGGGAAGCACAAAATTTGCTTACGCTGCGTATCCCTCGTGGAAATAATGCTTTACGGGCGCGTATAAATGGTATTATGTACTACCCAGTTACCCGTAACCTGGCGATTACCAAGACCAGAGGCAAAGGATACCCATGAAGAGATCGCTCGTTCTCGCCGCCCTGATCGCTCTGGTGGCGAGTTGTGCCAAGTCCCCGCAGGAGCAGCAGCAGTCCCTCCTTGATGAGGGAACGAAGCAGATTGAGAAATATCAGTTTGCCGAAGCCGATGAGACATTCAGCAGGCTTACGGCTGATTTCCCTGCGTCGCCGGCAGGCCGGTACGGATCCGGGCTGGCCCTGGAGAGCCAGTTCCTGTTCTATGATGCTTTACAGGTTTATATGGCCGTCATCGAGGTGGCCCCCTCATATGCGCCCGCCCATGCGGCGGCGGCTCGCGTGTACCTGCGGCTGGGCAAGGCGGAGCATGCTGTCCGGAAATACGCGGCGGCCGCGGCCCTTCCGGGCTGCGATCCGCTCGTCCGCGGTCGGCGGGTGGCCGCGCTGATCCGAATCAGAGACTTTGACGCCGCGGAGGAGGCGTTGCGCGGCGCGGTGGCCTCCGGGCTGGGCGAAGGGCCGGTCGACATACTTACTGCCCGTCTTCAGGTGCATCGCCAGCAGCGAGATTCCGCTGCCGCGACGTTTGAGCAGGCGCTTGCCGCCGGAGTAGAGACGCCGGAGTTTTACGTCCTTGCCGCCGAGTATTGCGAGGACCGGGGTCTGGTGGATTCGGCCATGATGTTCAGCGCGAAATCGCTTGAGGCAGGTAAACCGGGTTTCGAGCGCCGCCAGGATCATTTCTTCCGATGCCTGGAGCACCGGTACCTGTATGATGCCCGCCGGTTGATGCAGCCGGTGGCGGCTCAGGATCACACCGGCTCGGTAATCTCCGTCATGCGGATGCACTACTACTGGTCCGAGGGGGACAGCCACGCGGCCGAGAAAGCGACCGCCAGGTTCTGGCAGCTCCACGATGGCAGGATCAGCCCCATCATTTACGACATGAAGACTCGCTGGATGATATCTGACATGATGACGTGTATAGGTGACCTGGACATGGCTCGTTCCAACGTGGGTCGGTCCGATTACGTTCAGTCGTTTCGGGACTTCATGAACGATGAAATCGAGTTGGTGGGGCAGATCATCCCTGATCTTCCATCGTCGCCGGTGATGATGCGCGGTACCCAGGGTTTCAAAAAAGGGGAGAAGGAATTCTGGCTGGCCGATCTTTTCATGTTGCGCCGCAACCGCATGATGAAGGAGTTCAATGCAAGGGTTGACTCGCTGTTGGCCGAGCACGGCAGCGACCCATCGTGGCTGACCGGGCTGGCGGACGTCTGTGCTCGAAGGCTGTCCGCCCTGTACGACGACGCTGAGCAGTACTACCGCCGGGCGTTGCAGCACGACCCTTACTACCGGCCGGCGCTGGAGGGCTGGGTCGACATGTACCAGCGGCGCCAGATGTTTGCGCAGGCGCGGGACGTCATGAAAAACCATGCCCCTCTGGTCGATGCGTATCCGGATCTGCTCCTGCGGCAGGCCGCCATACTGGCTCGAACCGGTGACCTTGAGGCCGCAAAAGAGAAGTTCAGGGCAAATTACATGCATGACCGGGGCGACCTGGCATGGTACGTAGATTTTGCCGACGCCCTGGCGAGGAAGGACGACCTTCAGGGCGCGGCGGAGGTCATAACGCTGGCCGTCCAGGCAAATACGGAAAACCCCGACGCATACGTAGCCGCGGGCAGGTGGCAGGCTGACCGCGGTGAGTACGACACGGCCCTGGTGCTGGCCGACAAAGGTCTGGCTCTCGAACTGGAAAACGCCGCCGCCGGGGCGATCAGAGCCTGGTCCCTCTGCGGGCTGGGCGAAACTGAGAGAGCCGGGGAGGAATTCGAGCAGCTGCTGAAATCGGCGCGCGGAAACGTGGATGTCAACACGTACTACTCGCGGTGTCTCGCCTCCACGGCGACCGATTTTCGCAAGGCGGAAAATCTTGCGCGCACGGCCGTCTTTCTCGACGGTGGCTCTCTGGCCTCACTGATGAACCTGTGCCACGTCTACCTGCAGAGCGACAAGATCGACTTCATGCGGGGCGAAGCCAGCCGCGCCAGCCATTCGTACGCCGACAGTCCGGACGCCTACTACTACATCGGGCTGGCCGATTTCAGGAACGGCAAACCGGCGGCCCGGGAGAACCTCGAGAAAGCAATCGACCTCGGGCTCTGGGGAGAAAAGCTCGTGCAGGCCGAAGACATGCTGGCTAAACTGTAAGACGACGGTTCGGGAGTTTTCGGTCCAGGCTCGGCGTCGGGCCGGAGCCGAATGAGCTTCCGGGCCGGGGGAGCGGACGATCATGCCGATCAGCGAGAAGAAGGTGCTTATCACGGGGGCGGACGGATTTATCGGGTCTCATCTGGCTGAACTGCTGGTGCGGCGCGGTGCCGAAGTCCGGGCCATGATCTGGTACAATGCGTTCGGTCACGCGGGCTGGCTGGATCAGACCGAGCCCGCCCTGAGGGAAAAAATCCGGATAGTCCCGGGCGATATCCGTGATCCGGACGTTGTCTCGGATGCAACGGCCGGCGCCGATATTGTCTTCCACCTCGCCTCGCTGGTGGCCATCCCGTACTCCTACCGGTCACCGGACAGCTACGTTGACACCAACGTCAGGGGGACGCTTAACGTGCTCCAGGCGGCCCGCCGCCATGGCGTTGCCCAGGTGATTCACACGTCGACGTCGGAAGTATACGGCAACGCGCAGTACGTGCCGATCGACGAGAACCATCCCCTCGTGGGGCAGTCCCCGTACGCGGCTACGAAGATAGCGGCCGACCAGCTTGCAGTTTCCTTTCACTGCTCGTTCGGCCTGCCGGTGACGATTCTCCGCCCGTTCAACACGTACGGACCCCGCCAGTCGGCGCGTGCGGTCATTCCGACCATCATCGTCCAACTGCTGGCCGGTAAGCGCGTGATCAAACTCGGCAACGTCGTCCCGAAGCGAGACTTTACGTACGTCGATGACGTTGTCGAAGGATTTCTCGCCGCCGCCGGGAAGGATCGCACGGTCGGTGAAGTAATACAGCTCGGTTCGGAGACGGAGATCTCCATCGGTGACCTGGCGCAGAAGATCGCGGACCTGATGGAGGTGAAGGCAACAATCGAGACCGATCCACAACGGGTCAGGCCCGAGGCCGGAGAGGTTCAGCGGCTGCTGTGCAAGCGCTCAGAGGCCGAACGGCTGCTCGGGTGGGCGCCGACGGTGCCGCTCGAGGCGGGACTTCGCCGAACGATTCGGTGGCTGGCCGACCATCGGGATCTACCCGGCTACATGGCTGATCAGTACGTGATATAGAGAACGGGTCGAAGGGTTATGCAGGCAGTAGTGCTGGCAGGCGGCAAGGGAACGCGGCTCAAGCCGTACACGGCTGATCTGCCCAAGCCGCTGGTTCCGGTCGGGCAGCGCCCGATCATTGAAATACTACTGACACAGTTTCAAAAGGCCGGCGTCAGTACGGTCTATCTGGCCGTCAACCATCTGGCACACCTGATCCGGTCGGTGCTCGGGGACGGCAGCCAGTACGGGCTGGACCTGCACTACTGTGTTGAGGACCGCCCGCTGGGGACGGTAGGGCCGCTCAGGCAGATAGACGGTCTGCCGGAACACTTCCTGGTGGCCAACGGCGATATCCTGACCGACCTGGACGTGTTCGACCTGTACCAGGATCACGTTCAGTCGGGGGCCCTGCTGACGGTAGCCACGCACCGGCGCCGGGAGAAGATCGATTACGGTGTGCTCGAGGTGGGCGCTGACCGCCTGGTGACCGGTTTTTCCGAGAAGCCGGTACAGGAGTTGTCAGTCTCGATGGGGATGTACGTATTCTCGCGGTCGGTCCTGGATTTCGTTCCCGAAAACGAGCCGTTCGGCTTCGATGACCTGATGCATCGCCTCCTTGAACGCAACCAGAGAATACGCGCTTTTCCGTACGACGGCTACTGGCTGGACATCGGCCGGCCCGACGATTACGAGCGGGCGCAGACGGATATCGATCGGATCAATACGTGGTTGGTGTGAGTTCGGGGGAGGTTTCCCCGCGCCTGCCGAAGGCCGGGCCGGGCACACTTACATTTGTTGACACCGCCGGGGCGCGGTCATATACATATGGCCGAATTGCGACTATGGATGGAAACCAGGTTTTCGTGTTCTTTAGACAAGGGAAGGTACAGGTATGAAAGGGAGCTTCGCGATTCTGTTACTGGCTGCCCTGGTGGTGGGGTGTGGAGGCTCAAAGACGGTCACACGGCTGGACCCGGGGTCGACCACGGACCTGAGCGGTAAGTGGAACGATGCCGACTCGCGGCTGGTCGCGCAGGAGATGATCTCCGACTGCCTTTCGCGGGCTTGGCTGACCGAATACGCCGCCGCCCAGGGGAAAAAGCCGGTTGTGACGGTAGGATCGATCCGCAACGAAACCAGCGAGCACATCAACACCGAGACGTTCACCAAGGACTTCGAACGGGAATTGATCAACTCCGGCCAGGTGCGCTTTGTTGCCGCCAAGGATCAGCGCGCTGAGATCCGCGAGGAACGCCAGGAGCAACAGGAGTTTTCCTCTCGCGAGACGATGAAGCGGTTCCGCGAGGAGACGGGCGCCGATTTCGTGCTGGTCGGCTCGATCAAGACGATCATTGACCAGGAAGAGGGCACGCGGGTGGTGTTCTACCAGACCGATCTGGAACTGATCGATGTTGAGACAATCGAGAAGGCGTGGATCGGCACCAAGAAAATCAAGAAGGGGATTACACAGGGTAAGTGGAAAACGTAAATGACGCGGGCCTGTCGATCCCAGCATTTTCGAATCGGCGCGGTGCTGTTGATCGCGGCGGGTCTGTCGGCCGGCTGCAGTTCGCTGGCAACCCGCCGCGGCTTTTATGATCCGGTCATAGCCGACGTCAGGACCGGGGACTACGAGGCGGCCGCGGCAAAACTGGAGGTAGCCAGGGAATCCGGCCAGTACGCCAACAAGGACCGCCTGCTGTATTTCATCGATGCCGGCCTTGCCGCCTACTACGCGGGTGACGCCCAGACCAGCAACGAGAAGCTTCACCTCGGCGAGACGGCCGCCGAGGAACTGTTCACCCGGAGCATCTCGAGAGCAGCCGCGACGGTCCTGCTCAATGACAACGTTCTCGAGTATGCGGGCGAAGATTACGAAATCCTCTACACCAATCTCATTAAGGCCCTCAACTACCTGGCCCTGGGGAAGTTTGACGACGCCTTCGTCGAAGTCCGACGGGCCAACGAGAAGCTGGAACTGCTCGAACTGAAGTACGGTGACGCCGTCGCCGCCCTGCAGGAGGGAATCGACAAGGACAGCGCCGGCTTCGGCATATCCTATGAAGCCGCGCGCGTGCGCTTTCACAACGACGCTTTTGCCCGCTACCTGAGCATGCATCTGTACGCCGCCGACGGCAAGTGGGACGACGCCCGGATCGACTACGATCTGCTCAGGCAGGCGTTCGCCGTGCAACCGTACGTCTACGGTTTTCCCATGCCCGACGTCCGTTATCAATCCGAAGAGGGGGCCATCCTCTCGGTGGTGGCCGTGACCGGTCTGGCTCCAAGAAAGGAGGCCCTGAACCTGCGCCTGCGCACGGACAAGGACCTCGGTTTGGTCCAGATTCTCTACACCGACCCGCAACGCAAGGACACCGAGTACGGGCACCTGCCGCTGGACGTACGTGCCGACTACTATTTCAAGTTTGCGATTCCGGTTCTTGTGCCGCGCCCGTCCGTCGTCGAACGCATTCGCATCCTGGCGGGCACCGATCCTATCGGCGAGCTTCAACTCCTGGAGGACGTTTCCAGCGTCGCCGGGGAGACGTTTGACGCAAAGAAGACGCTCATGTATATCCGTGCGGTCGCCCGGGCGGTGGCCAAGGGGCTGGCCACCCACAAGCTCAAGGAGCAGTCGGACACCGGCGGGCTGGAGGGCTGGCTGAAAAAGCTGGCGATCGACGCGGGCGCCGACCTTACTGAAAACGCCGACCTGCGTTCGTCGCAACTGCTGCCCGGCCGGGTCCACGTGGGTGATTTCGACCTTGCGCCCGGTACGTACGACATCACGGTCGAATTCTACGCCGCCGGCGATCAACTGATCACCAGGAAGCGGTTTCCCGAATTCCGGGTCACCCGGCGGGGTTTGAACCTGATCCAGGCGCATCTTCCCAACTGACGGCCGCCAGGCACACGGCATCGGATCACACGTTGACAAAGATGTGTACGTAACGTACTCTTGGAGGACCGTTGCACGGGGCAGGCCGTTTCATCGGTCCGGACTAATCGGCAACTCCAATAGATGTACGGAGGGCAGCCATGAGCAGAAAACTGATCGCAATAGCCATCTTTGCGTGCCTTCTCGGCGGTCGAGAGGCGGTGCTCGGCGGGACCGAGTGGGGGCAGATTCATCCCAACTTCAGATTGAACGTCTCGGAACGGTTTCGCATGACCACGTGGGACAACACCATCGACCGTGATTGGTGGTCATCTGACTCCCGTTCTTTTGTCCGTCAGCGCATAGGCGTAACAGGTCAGTGGTTGCCGTCCGACCGTTTCGAGGCGGCCCTTAAGTTGACCAACGAGTTCCGTTACTATTTCGTGCCCCAATACTGGGATTTCGATCTCGACGAGGTCATTGTCGATCAACTATACCTCCGCTGGCGCAAGGCCCTGGGACGTCCGGCAACCATAACGGTGGGGCGTCAGAACCTCATCCTGGGGGAGGGCTTCGTGATGATGGACGGGTACCCACTGGACGGATCACGGACGATCTACTTCAATGCGGCCCGCCTCGATTACCTGTTCGGCGCGGACAGGCAGTTGACGCTTTTCTACGTATATCAGCCGGAGAATGATGACCTGTTGCCCATTATCAACGATCAGGACAAGCAACTGATCGAGCAGCCGGAGGTCGGGTTCGGGGTGTATTTTGCCGGGCCCGTCGGGAAAGCAGACCTGCATGCCTACGTCATACGAAAGAACATGCGGGCTACTTACTCACGTCCGAACCAGTCCGAGATCAACACGGTCGGCGCTCGGGTCACGGGAGCGGTGATGCCGCGTCTTTCCGCGACCGCGGAGGGAGCCTACCAGTTCGGCAAGTACGGTGACGCTGACCGATCCGCCCTGGGCGGGTACGGGTACCTGACCTATGCGACGGCATGGCCGGCCTACCTGCCCGGCTCATTTACGGGCGGTATTATCTACCTGAGCGGCGACGACCCCGGGACCGGCGACCATGAAGGCTGGGATCCGGTGTTTGCTCGCTGGCCCAAGTGGAGCGAATCATTCATCTACACGCTTGCGAATGAACGCGCGGTCGCTTACTGGACGAACTTCATTTCCCTGCATGCGGGTGTTCGTTTCGATCTGCCGGATGACATGCAATTGCACCTGGTCTATCGTCACCTGATGGCGCCCGAAAGCCCGGACGCATCGGCCGGTTTCCCCTATGGAACCGGCAAAACCCGGGGGGACATGCTGATTGCGAAACTGGACTTCCGTATCAGCAAGTACCTGTCCGGCCACATTCTGTGGGAGAGTTTCAACCCCGGGAACTACTACTTCAGCCGGGCGAACCGCTACCCCTACGACAGGGCGGACCCCTACCACTGGGCCCGGGTCGAGTTCCTGTTCAAGATATAGAGTCCCCTCCCCGGTCCGGGACACCTCCGGCGGCCGGGGCGGGTCTGAAAAGGCTGAACACGGGATTAACCACGAGAGAGACTATCATGCCGATTGTCCCCGCCTGGGGGGAAGGCGTCCCCTGGAGGTAGGTGATCAGGCAGGCGGCCAGACCCAGTACCGAGGAGGAGATGGCGCCGAATGCGTTCACTCTCTTGCTGAACAATCCCCAGATGAAGGGTCCGAGAAAGACTGAACCGATAGCCCCCCAGGAGATTCCGAGGATGGTGACGATCGTGCTGGGCCTGAAATAAGCCAGGACGACCGACAGGAGCACGAAGAAGGCACTCAGGATTCTCATCAGGGCGGTCAACCGCCTGTCCGATACCTGCGTGTTGATGAATCCCGCATACAGGTCCTTGGCCACCGACGAACTGGAGACCAGCACCAGTGCCGCCAGGGTCGACATCGAGGCCGCCAGAATCAGCAACAGAATCAGAACGGACAGGGATTGCGGAATGACGTTGGCCAGCAGTTCAGGCATCAGGACGTCGAATATCGGTTTTCCGTCGGCGAAGGCCTTTGGGGTGACCTCAGGTGAGAGGAAAAAGCGCGTGGTGGCACCCGTAAAATACCCGATGCCGGTGATGAGCACCGCGAAGACGGTAGACGCCACCATGCCGATCCGGATCGAGCGTTTGTCCTTGATGGCGTAGAACTTCTGGACCAGTTGCGGCATGGCGAAGGGCGCCACGCTGGTCAGAAACACCAGGGAGAAAAGCGGCCACAGGCCGGGTGGCCCGACCGCCCGGGTCAGTTTCGGGTCGATAGACGAAAGCCCGGCCGTAATGCCGGCAAGGCCGCCGGCCTTGTCGACGGTGCTCCACAGCAGAATGAGCACGCCGACGATCATGATCATGCCGAAGGTGACGTCGATAATAGTCATCGACTTGTACCCGCCCATCACTAGATACAAAGCGGTGAAGAGTCCCATGAACAGCAACGCTATGGGGTAACCTACGTTGAAGTTCGACTGGAAGAGGTACGAGAGGCCGATGAACACGGCAGCCGAGTAAGGAATGAAGAACACGAATATGGACGCCGACGAGAACAGCTTCAGGAACCTGCTGTTGTACCGCTTCTCCAGAAACTCGGGCATGGTGGCCACCTGGTACTGCACGGACATTGCTTTGATTCTGGCCCCGAGCAGCCACCAGACCGCCAGCACCCCGAGTAAGGAATTTCCGACGGCAATCCACAGGCCGGAGTAACCGAAACCCCAACCAACCTTGCCGGCAAAGCCGATAAAGAGAACCGCCGAGAAATAGGCTGTCCCGTATGTGAATGCCGTCATCCAGGGGCCGACTTTACCGCCGCCCAGAAAAAAGTCCGAAAAAGACCGGGTTCTTCTTAACCCGACGACACCGATCAGCAGGGTCATCAGGGCAAACGCCGCAATTACAATCGCCTTTACAAGCATCTTTTCTCCCCGGTTCGTTCAGTACGCGAGATGGACTTTGTCATCGGGGCAGTCTGGTTACCGGGATGGTGGGTCGGGGCTTGTTCAAGGAGCATAACGCCTGTCCACGGTCGCTGTTGCGTGAAGTTCAGTCTCAAGGTAAGTAAGGTTAGTAATGACGTTGGGAGAACACAAGTATCAAAACCGATCCGGGATGCTTTGAAGCTTCATTGATTCGGGAACGCCGCCACGCGCCCGCCCAATTGTGACCGATTAGGTCATGTTATCACGTGGTCACTTTTCAGGAAACGAGGTGCCGGCAAGGTGGCGGCCTCGGGTGTGCTCCAGGACCCGGACCGGTTGCAGCCGGGTCGAACGGGCGTCTTGCGTACGGTGCTTAGCGGAGGACTGTCAGTGCGGCCGGCCTCTTCAGCCGCAACGGTAGTCAGCCAATGAGCTGCGAAAAGTCATCGTACGGGATTACCGGCCAGGTTTCCGTTTCGAGGATGCCCAGGTTGTTGATGTCGGCGGCCACCCTGAAGGCCACTGCCTGGTCAGGGGCATCGAAGATAGCCAGGTAATCGTACCGTCCGAGAGTCGCGTACAGGTCCTGGACTTTCACGCTGTGCTTGGCGAAGACCTCGAGCGACTCACTGACCTGGTTGGAGAGGTCGGGGTGCAGCTTCTTGGCGTTCGGGTTGATGGTCAGAGCCATGATAAAGGACACCATAGATGCTCCTTGGGCTTACAGATTGTAGCCTACTATACAAGAATGACGGGCGGCCATCAACGGATATGTTTCCGGGGCGTTGCCGCACCCTGCCGGGACCGGTCCGGCCAGGACCTACTTCAACAGCATCATCTTTCGCGTCTCGACGTAATCCCCGGCCTGAAGGCGGTACAGATATAGTCCGGTTGCGACAGGTTCGTTGTGCGCGTCGACGCCATTCCACTCAGCTTCGTATTGTCCCGGGGGGAGTGTACGGCTGACCAGGGTGACGACCTCCTGACCCAGGACGTTGAGTACGGTAAGCCTGACGTGCGTGACGCGCGGCAACGAGAACTGGACCCTCGTGCTCGGGTTGAACGGGTTCGGGTAGTTCTGTTCAAGGCTGTAGGTCTCCGGTAGAATGCTGCCCGGGACCGGCTCCACGTCGGTTCCGATCTGATTGAGCAGAACCGACAGGCTGTCGCTGCCTGCGTTTGCGGTCACGACGTCCATTGTGCCGTTCCCGTTGAGGTCGGCGGCAAAAAGGCCGTGTGGGTTGGAGCCTGCCGCATAGACCGCCTGCGGGGCGAACGTACCGTCGCCGTTGCTGGCCAGTACGGAGACGTTGTAGTTGTAGTAATTGGTAGCAGCCAGGTCGGGGTCACCATCGCCGTCGAAGTCGGCTGCCACGACCACCCGGGGACCCTCTCCGACCGCATACGGCGTGTACGCCTCAAAGGTACCGTCACCATTGTTAAGCAGCACCGAGACACTCTCGTTGTAATGACTGACCGCTGCCAGGTCCATGTCGCCATCAGCGTCGAGATCCGAAGCGCACACAAACTGGGCGCCGAGACCGGCGGCGAAATCAGTCTTCGCGGCGAAGGTGCCATCCCCGTTGTTCAATAGGATCGACACGGAACCGACCGTATCAGGAGGACCCGACCAGTTGCTCACCGCCAGGTCCATATCCCCGTCGGTGTCGAGGTCAGCCGCCACGATCCCCGCCGCGTCGCCGGTCGGATATGAGCCGCTGTTGGTGAACGTACCGTCGCCGGCGTTCAGCAGGATGGTCGCGGCATCGGAGTCGGCGTTTGTGACGGCCAGATCGAGGTCCGCGTCGCGGTCCAGGTCGACCGCGCACAGGAACGTCGGCCTGCCGCCTATCGAAAACGCTGTCTGAGCTTCGAAGGACCCGTCTCCCCTGCCCAGAAGGACAGAAACATCATCTGACAGCTCGTTTGCCGTAGCCAGGTCAGGATGGCCGTCGGCGTCCAGGTCGGCGGCGATGACTGCAACGGGATCGTCACCTGCCGGATAAGCGGAAAACGGGACCAAAGTGCCCTCTCCATCGTTCAGGAGGACGGAGACGCTGTTGGACGACCGATTGGCGGTTACCGCGTCGAGATCGCCATCGTCGTCGAGGTCCGCCACCGCCACCGACATCGGCTCATCGCCGACCGCGTAGCTGACCTGCGGTTCGAAGTAGCCGGCCTCGTGCGCGGCGGTTGCCGTGAATGACCAGCAATGGCTGCTCTCGAGGGGCAGGCCGTGATACGACAAGATGTCTGTGGTCAATGTAACGGTGACGACCTCTCCGGCGGGCCAGTCGGTCGCCGGATCAAAAGTCACCGTTCGCGTCTGGTCATCGTAGCTGTAAATCCCGTCGTACAACCCCATACTCGTGCCGTTGACGGGCATGGTCGCAGAATCAAAAACTGCCCCGTCCATGTCGATGTCGAAGGTTACCGAAACGGGAGCGGATACGGGCACATTCAGGGCATTCTGGACCGGTCCATGGGCGAGAAAGTGGGGAATGTTCGTGTTTATGAGAATCGAGACGTTCCCTGCGCCGTAGCCTGCCGTGGCGACGTCGAGGTCTCCGTCTCCGTCAAAGTCGGCCGCAACGACGGCGGCCGGTCCCGGGGCAACTTCGTAGCTGGACCTCGGGGGGAACGTCGCGCTCCCGTTGTTGAAAAAGAGGGATATCGTGCCCGAGCGTGTGTTCCCGATTATTACGTCCTGTGAGCCGTCGCCGGTGAGATCGGCCGCGTACGCCGTCCACGGTTCGCCGCCGACGCCATAGGTCATCTGGGGGGCAAAGGTGGCGTTGCCGTTATTCTTGACGAAGGACATGCTGCCTGAGTCAGTCGGCCAGGAGCTGTTGGCGGAAACCAGGTCGGCATCACCGTCGCCGTCAAGGTCGGTCACGTAAATCTCGCGAGGATCAGGGCCGAGATAGTATTTCTCGGACCAGGTGAAGGCACCGGTCCCGTCATTCAGCAGGACTATAGCGCTTTGCCACACGCCCCAGACCGGTGTGACCAGGTCCATGTCGCCGTCGTTGTCAAGATCGGCAGCGCAGACCCCCCACGGAGAAGGGCCGACATAGTAATCAGTACGGGGGGCAAAAGTCCCGTCGCCGTTGTTCAGCAGCACGGAGACATTGTCCGGATCCCCATTTGAAACAATGAGGTCCAGGTGGCCATCGCCGTCGATATCCTCAATCTCGATTGCCGTCGAGTAGCTCCCGACCGGGTAAACAGAATCGGGTGTGAATGTGCCGTCACCATTGTTGAACAGCACGGTCGCGCTGCTTTCCATGCGGTCGGCCGTGGCCAGGTCAAGATCACCATCGCGGTCCAGATCGCCCGCATGAATTGATATCGGCGAGGCGCCCACCGGGTAAGTGGCATCCAGGGCAAATGTACCTTCCCCGTTGTTCAGAAGAACGGACGCCTGGTTGTCATAGTAAAGAGCACCCGCCAGGTCCTGATCACCGTCGCCGTCGAGATCAGCGGCATAAATCTGGTAGGGGCGGCCGCCGGCTGGATAGTCGACGTGCGGTGCGAAGATGCCCGTACCGGTATCGGCTGCTGCCGTGAACGACCAGGAAAAGCTGTTCTCAAGGGGGGACCCGCCGGATGACTGGATGCCCGTTGTCAGCACAACCGTCACGACTTCACCCACGGTGAAGACCTCAGCCGGTGTGAAGGAGGCCGTGCTTGTCCCGCCATCATAGTTGATGACCCCGCTCTTGAAACCTGCGGATCGCGTGTTAACCACGAAGGTGGTTACGTCGATGGTCGCCCCGTTCATATCGGTATCAAAGGTCACCGAAATGTCCGCTGTTGTCGGCACGTGGAGTCCGTGCTGAGACGGCGAGGTGGATACGACCTGCGGGCCCTGGGCGAAAACGGGTCCGCGTAGAACGAAAGCCGCAAGCGGGAGCGCTGCGGCGGCAAGCCGAAAAAGTCTGCGCATGTTCCCTCCCTTAAGGTGAAACGCCTGACTAACCCTGCGCACTGAACTTATCTAATGATCTGACAGAGACTGACCAACTGAATGATACGTTTGAAGTACACACGCTGCCTGTCGCTACTGACGAGTGACATCGGGCGC
This sequence comes from Acidobacteriota bacterium, assembly GCA_035529075.1. Classification (NCBI taxonomy): domain Bacteria; kingdom Pseudomonadati; phylum Acidobacteriota; species Acidobacteriota bacterium. The sequence continues at coordinate 69,861 of DATKXK010000006.1, forward strand.
GAGTTCTTGGCCCGGGGTCATCAGGCGGAGCGTGATGCACCTCGCGCTTATCTAATTTTACCGATTTTGTCCAAAATGTCAAGCTCGCAGGCGACACCAATGCCGGCACGTGCTTTGGAAGAGCAACAGCCTGGCGGTCATGACACTCGTTGAGCCGTTACATAGGCCAACGGCGGCGTCCCCCGGAAGACGTCCTCGTTGACCACGACAAAGCCGCTGTGACCGATAAGCTCCGTAAAGCTCTTCACGGTGAACTTCTGGTAGGCTCTGAAACCCGCCAGGCTCACGACGGCCGAGGCAATTCGGGAGCGCAGGTTCTCCCCATGGCAGTAACTGAGGGCAAAGAGGGTCCCGTCCGGTTTCAGTACGCGGTGAATTTGCTCAAGCGCCCGCTGAGGGGCTTTCATGACGTGGAGCGAGTTGACGCACAGGACGACGTCGACCCGGCCCCCCTCGAATTCAAGATCGTAAGCGTTCTGCACCGTGAAGGTGACGTTGGTGATGCGTTCCTGGACGGCTTTGCGTCGTGCAATCTCGATCATTTCCGGGGCGATATCGACGGCGTCGACGGTCTGTACCTTCCGGGCGAGAGCCAGGGCAATGGTGCCGGTGCCGGTGGCCACCTCGAGCAGATGTTCAGCATACGGCACGTCCCATATCAGTCGGTCTACAACGTCCCCGTAGTCGGGCAGAAACCTGGCCATGAAGCCGTCATAATGGCGCGCGAAGCGCCTCCAGAAGCCAATGTTGTCTGCCTGCACGTCTTTCCGCGAATGCCCAGGTCGGATTGAATATGGTAACGGTACAAGGACCGGCGGTTCAGGTCAAGCCCGATGAACCCCGCGGGCGGAACTGCAACCACAGACAGGAACCAGACTCCTGTGCCGGGCGGTTCCCCGGGCGGGCGAATCGGGCGGGGCCCTTGCAGGCAGAGTAATATGCTATATAACAATCAGTTAGGGTGTCACTCGGCCGATCCGCGGCAGGGTGGGCGGCCAGGACATTCCGCCGCATACTCTTAATATTTAAGAGGATTCCTGGGATGTTGTCGGCGAGGCGAGTTGGAGCGGCCCTGAACCCGTGCCGGGACTGCCAGGAAGTAGGAAAAAAGCTCCAAACAATACAAAGATCATCTAAGAAATCCCTTGACAATTCCGGGGTTTTGGCTACCTTCCTAAAAGAAGATAAAGAATAGGGATATGGTCTATTATCGGACAGCTGGTGCCTGCTTCTTTCTCTATGCGAAATTGTGAAAGGGTTCACAATCCCGCCCCCGTTGCCGCCCGTTTCAGCCCGGTCTACAAGGGGAATCTGAAAACGGGGCTGGTAATGTGTATGTTAATTATCGCCGCGGTCGGCGGTTTGCGCGCTCAGAGCGGTACGCCTCTGGCCGTGCCGGCGGAGTTTGTCCGTGAGTTGTCCCTGCCGGGGACCCTGAATCACTATCTGAGGCCCGGCCGAATCCTCGTTGATCGTACGTCGGATGAGGTGTACGTAGCTGATCCGGGGCACAACCGGATCGTTATCCACGACGCTGAGGGGGTTTTCCGTTACGAGTTTTCGATCAGCCAGCACTGTGGTGCGCCGAGGGATATCGCGGTCGATTCCCGCGGCTTGATTTATGTTCTCGGTTCGAACCGCGACGGGCAGGGTGTCTTTGTGTTTGACTACGACGGTCAGTTTCTCCGCACCCTTGATTTCGGCCCGGCGTTCGACGGTGCAGATTATGACCTGCGGACGATCGCTATCGACGGCCGGGATCGGCTTTACCTGCTTGATGAGCGGGGTTGTCGCGTTGTCCGATATTCCGCGGACGGGCGGGCGGAGGCCGAATTCCCGGTGGCAGGCAGTCTGGACGAGAAGGACAGACGTGAACTCGTATTCGGATCGCTGTGCGTCTCGGGAGACGAGGTTTACGTGCCGGCAGCCTCGGCGGGCACCGTCTATCGTTATGATCCGGACGGTCGACTGCTGGGCACAATCGGCTACAAGGGTAACAACCTCGGCGAGTTGAATTTTCCGATCTCGGTGGCCGTGACGGGTGACGGGATCGTCCTGGTGCTGGACAAGCACCGCTACGCTGTGGTCTGTTTCACTCCCGACGGCAAGTTTCTCGCTGAGTTCGGAGGAAAAGGGGTCAATCCCGGCTGGTTTTATCATCCGACGTGGCTGGCCGTTGACGGCAAGGACCGCGTATACGTCGGCCAGATCTTTCAAAACAGGGTACAGGTCTGCCGTGTGCCGGCGATTGTGCGTGAAAGGCAGCGCCGGTTGCAGGGCGATCGTGCCGTTGAGGGACAAGAACTTTCCAGGTTGGTGAGATATAGCACTGTCAATGAGAGGTCGTTTGGCGGCGGTGCCGGGGGGGCACGGTAGACCTGGCATTACATCTTTGATACTGCAAGTTAGATTAAGAGTACAGGGTAACAAACTCAGCGCATCACTGAATCAACCACTGTAAGGAGGTATGCAATGCGTAAACTACTTCTGCTGGCAGTCGGCATCTGTCTGGTGGTAAGCGGCAGCAGCTTCGCTTTCCACGATGCAGGTGTCGCCCACTGTAACGGCTGCCACACCATGCACAACAGCGAGGACGGCGCGTTTGTCGACCCGGACAGCCCGGATGGCAACGCGTGGTTGCTCATGGACGAGACGCCGAGTGACGTCTGCCTGTCCTGCCACGCGACCAGTCGGGGTGCCGTCTTCGGCGACGACCCGCTGGCCCCGCCGAATGTTGTCGGCGGCGGCAACTTCGTGTTCCTTCTTGAGGATAACCTCAACGACGGGCACGGTGGCGCTACGGAGCCGATCAGCGGCGACGCGGCCGGTCATAACGTCGATGCGCCGTCGAAAGGCGTCGGCGCGGACGCTACGCTGCTTTCGTCCCCGGGCGGTGGCTTCCCGTCTTCCGAATTGGGTTGTTCGAGTTGTCATGATCCGCATGGCAACACGAATTTCCGGCTGCTTTACGGCGTCGGTGTTATACAGGACGGCCTGTTTACATTCACTGAGGCCGCCCCGGTGGCCGAGGGACTGAGCATCAACAGCGGCGTAGAGGCCAATGACAGTCACACTGCCTACAAGTCGGGCATGAGCGCCTGGTGTGGTAACTGTCACGGCGACTTCCACGCTCCTCCCGGCTCCAAGATGGTCCACCCGACTGACCGTGCTCTGGGCGGCTCCATTGCCACCAACTACAACCTTTACAACGGCACGGTGGATCTGACCGGTGGTGCTCAGGCCACGGCGTATCTCGCAGCGGTGCCGTTTGAGGATGGGGCGAATACGACGACCTCGACGGCCGGGCCGTCGTCGGGGAGCAGCCGGGTCATGTGCCTGACCTGCCACCGCGCCCACGGTTCATCGGCACCGAACGCCGGTCGCTGGGACTTTAACATGACTCTGCTCGAAGAAGACGGGTTGGAGTCGGGATCGTACGCGATTCCGGATCCGTACGCCAGCCCCAACCAGCGTTCGCTGTGCAACAAGTGCCACGTGAAGGACGCTGGTGACGAGATTCTATAAGAGGTAGCCGTTACCAGTCCCGTGTCCCCGGGTTTCCCGGGGGATTGGCACGGTACCGAACACACTCAGAACGCCCGGGCTGACAGCCCGGGCGTTTTGTACGGGACGGGTCAAACGGTACGTGGCGTGAGACGACGACTTTTCAAACGAGCCGCCGCGCGGATGGCGTGCCTCTTTGCGGGGGCTGCTGCGTTCATCAGCCTGGCACCGTGGCCGGCGCCGGCTGCGTTCTCGCAGGCGTCAAGCCGGGCTGAGAAGGCCCAGGTGGTCGTCTATATTGAGACCGCGGTCTCAACGGCCGAGGGCGTCAGCCTGGCCTTTGACTCGATTGTCCTGGCAGGCGACGACGTCGAGGTTTCCCTCGCGCTCCGCCGCACGGCGGTCAGCTCGATTGATGACGCCGGACGTCAGGTGCTGCTGGCCGAGCAGGCCATTCAGCCCGGAGCATATGAATGGCTGCGTCTTTACGCGCACGGCGTGCCGGCGGTGACGGGTGATGCGACCACAGGGGTGGCCGTGGCCGGGGGACGCATAGACGTTGCCGTTGACCTGGAGATCGGTCAGGGAACGGCAGAGCCGGTTTTCCTGACCTGGACTCCAACGTCGGTGCGGCGCGACGGCGGCGTCTACGCCGCCCGGGTGGCCTGGAGCCGGGCCGATATTCCGCCGCCGGGTTCGCTGGTGTTTGTAAGCAACGAGGGGTCGGACAACCTTTCCGTGGTCAATCGCTTTTCCCGGCGGGTCGTCGACGTTATCAAAGTGGGGCTGGCGCCGCGTGGATTGGTTTATTCCCCGTTTTCGCAGCAACTGTTTGTGGCCAACTCCGGTGACAACAGTATCGACGTTATCGACGTCCCGACGAGGCAGCCTCTGCGCACGGTGCCGCTGGTATTCGGTGACACGCCCAGCCGCCTGGAGCTGTCACCCGACGAGCGGCTTCTGTACGTTCTCAACTACGGTTCGAGCAGCCTGGCGGTCTTCGATACCCAATCGTTCCAGGAAGTGGGGCGTTACAGCCTGGGATCGAGCCCCGTCGGCATAGCCACCAACCGGTTGAGCGGGTACGTCTATGTTACCAACCGGCTTTCCGATAACGTCAACGTCTACGAGCCGGTGAACCAGTCGGTAACGACCACTTATGCCGCAGGTACTTCACCCACCGAATTGATTCTAAACAGCCGCGCGGGCTCCCTTTACGTGTGCCATGACGGCCAGCGGACGCTCACAGTATTGAATGCGCGGACCGGCGAGCAGACCGGTACGATGAACCTCTGCTCGGAGGCAACGGGACTTGCCTACAATCAGACTTCCAACCAGTTGTACGTGGCCTCGGGTCGCTGCTCGGAAATCGGCGTCTTCAAACCTGAGAACGAGCTGAACGTCGGCACGGTGCGCCTTCCGGACAAACCGGGGCTGATCACAATCGATCCCGAGAACAGGCAGTTGTTCGCGGTTCTTCCGGAGGCCGACGCCCTGGCCGTGGTCAACATTATCACCCGGGAAATGACGGCCGTCATAGACACGGGGCACCGTCCCTACCAGGCGGTGGTGCCGAGGTAAGGTATGATGTCTGACAGGCTTTCACGTCACGGATATGGTCATTTGGCCGCGGGCCTGGCCCTGGCGGCGGGCCTGCAGTTTTTGCCCGGGACGCCGCACGCCTCGGTCCGGCTTCCGGAAAACCTTCGCGGTAATATCCGCATCACGGCCGTCGATTCGGAATCGGGGGATCAGGAGAGTCGGACGCTCAACCAGGAGTATTCGGTCAGATGGGCCAAAAGCCTGGTCCCGTACCTCGAGGCGCGGGCGTCACTGCGCTATCATGACGTAGGCGTTGATCAGAGCCTCGGAGCAAACGTCTGGCGGCGCCAGTTTCAGCCGGCGGCCGAGATAATCTGGAACCACCCGGTCTTTGCACTGGGCGGGACGATTCGCCGTCAGAAATCCACCAGCAACAACGAAGCCACCAATCTGATCAGGGATAACCTGGGGTTCAGCTTTTCCACGCGGTTGGTCAAGTACCCGGTCCTGACGCTTCGGTATGATCGCAACCGGACGTTTAACGAGCTTGACCGCTCCGAGCGCGACACGCGTGAACGGCGCATCCAGGCGGGTCTTGACTACCACCTTCGCAACAACAGCTTTTATTACAGCCTGACGCGGCGCTCCAGTGAAAATCTCAGCACGCTTCTCGAGGTCACCGAGACCCGGAACCTTTTCCGCTGGGTTCAGACGTCGCGGCTTCTTGGCGACCGGCTGCGCGTGAATTCCGGATATAACTTCAGCTGGCGTTCCCGCTCGACGGAACAGACGGGGATCGACCCGGTGTGGGAGCCGGTCCCGTTTTCTCGGGCGCTGTATGCGTTCGACCCGTCTCCGGATTTCGGAGAGCTTGACAGCCTCAGTTCGCTGGCAGACGGCAACATCGATGACCCCGTCCAGCCCGGCATAGATATCGGCGAAGGACACCGGGATCACAACATCGGCGTCGATTTCGGCTTCGAGCGACCCGTTGGCGCACTGTATCTGTATACCGACAGGCCCTCCGGTTCGATTCTCAACTGGCAGGTTTTCACGTCGAGCGACAATCTGACGTGGCGGCCGGTCGCCGTATCGTCGGCGACGTTCAACGTCAGCTTCAATCGCTACGAGATCCTGTTTGAGAAGCAGGACACGAGGTACGTCAAGGCCGTCAACTCCGGCTTCAACGACGAGGTAACGGTTCTTGTCACCGAGGTTCAGGCTCTCGTCGAATCCGTCGAAACGCGCACCGAAACGAAAAAGGAGTGGTCTCACATGGCTGATTTTGGCGCCACGTACTTTTTCTCGGATCGCCTGGAGTCGTCGTTCGACGTTACGTACCGCCGGGAACCGCGCGGGGATTTCAGCGACAGCCGTGACCAGTTGTACTATTCATTTGCCGCCAAGCACTCGCTGTCCAGGGTGATAAGACAGGTCGCGCAGTATCAGGCAGGGTACGAGGATTTCAAGGCCCGGGAGGCGAGAAACGAAAACGCCAGCCTGTCGTACACGCTGCTCGTTACCCCGCTCGAGACGCTCGATTTTTCGTTTTCGGCGATCACGCGGGTCAATTATATTGGTGACGTGAAGTCCCAGGAAACCAACAACCTGTTTCTTGAAAGTAACGGCCGGGTTCTTGCCGGGCTGAACGTTGCGGCCGAAGTCGGCTACAGCCGCAACAACCGTTACGATTCGCAGTCGAAGTTCGACACCTGGACCTACCGGATAGCCACGGATGCCTACGTCACCGGTTCGGCCGACGTGGTGCTGTCGTACCTGTACCAGACGACGGCGATCGCCTCGACGGAAGATACGCGAATCCGGCGGCAGTACCGCGCCGACCTGAACTACCGCATGACCGGTGCCATCTTGCTGCGCGCCCAGGTGACGGCCAACGATGACAAGGACAGTCGGTACGTTTCCCAGGAATACGCCGCGAGTTGGAACGCCACGCGAAAGCTGACGCTGGGCGGCACGGTGACGTTGAACGACAGTGACGACGGCGCGGGCAGCGCGCGCAATAACGTGCGACTGAACTATCTTATAAGTCCCCGGACGACGTTGTTCGCCAGCTATGCCAGCAGTGAATTCTCACTGGCGGGCAGATCGAAAACGACGTCGTTGCAGGTGGGTCTCAAATCCGGATTTTGAGGAAAGGGGCGGGACGCAGCCTATGGTCAGATCAGGATTTGCGGTGCTGGCGGCGGGCTTGCTGCTTGCGGCGGCCGGTTGCGGCGGCGGATCAACGGTCTTCCTTCACCCGGAGTACAACTTCCAGGTTCTGGAACGAGTGGCCGTGATCCCGTTTGACAACCTGTCCAAAGACCAGGGGGCGGGGGCGCGCGCGACGCGCGTCTTTGTCACCGAGTTGCTGGCCGCAGAGGCATTTGACGTCGTGGAGCCCGGCGAAGTGACTCGTGCGCTTGAGGAGTATGCGACGGTTCGCACCGCGGAGCTCACCCAGGAACAAATCGTGGGCTTAGGCAAAGCACTGCGGGTGCAGGGCATGGTCCTGGGTACGGTGACTGAGTCAACTACGCTGCGAAGCGGCGGTTCGGCGGCCAGTACGGTCACCATGGTTGCGCGTATGGTCGAAACCGAAACCGGGGCGACGGTCTGGTCTGCAACCCAGACCTCGGGAGGGAGAGGCTTCTGGGCTTCGCTGTTCGGCACCGGTGACAAGTCACACGCCGAGGTAATGCAGGCCTGTGCCCGTTCATTACTGAACACTCTCGTGAAGTGAGTACGTAGTCGTGTGTACCGTCAGCCGTTGTGTTTCCTGCCTGCTTCTGGCTTTAGCGATCGCTGTGCCGCAGCATGTCCCGGCCGGTGAGAGTGGACCTGATGTCGGTGCGCCGTCGGCTGTCGGCCCGGTCCTGGCCGTGCTGCCGTTCGCGGACCATACCGACGAGGCGGACGCAAAGACCCTTTTCGTCTCCTTGATCGAAACACGGCTGGCCCGGGGAAACTTTGATCTGATCACCACCGACGATATTCGGGGGACGCTGCGCAGACTCCGCATCCGTTCGAGCGGCGGCGCAAGCACGGCCGAGGCCGCGGCGATTGTCCGCGAGCTTGGCGCCCGGTACCTGTTGCTCGGATCGCTGGATTTCTTTCTCCCCGGTGTGATCCCCGAAGCGGGATTTTCCGCTCGCCTGCTGGACACCGAAACCATGCGCATTGTGTGGGCCGCCTCCGTTGCCGCCACGGGTGAGGATTATGCGGGTCTGTTCGGGATTGGCCGGGTCACCTCCATGGAAATGCTGGCCGAAAAACTGGTGGAGAAGGCCTTTGCCGCGTTTGAGGAGACCGTCGACGCTCGCCGTGTCGCGGCCGAGCCACAGCCGGGCTCGCCGGTTTTCGCGGTCGTTCCCTTCGACAACCTGTCGGAGAATCGCCGTGCGGGGGAGATTGTCAGTTCGATAACGCTGACTCAGCTGGTCGCTCGAGGCGCCGAAGTAGTGGAGCCGGGGGCCGTTCTGGAGATTTTCCGCGCGGGCAACCGCTCCCCGAGAGGTGAAATCGACCTGGCCCTGCTTGAACAGGTGCGATCAGCACTGAACGCGGCGTACGTTATTACGGGCACGGTTGACCGGTTCCGCCCGGGTTTGCCGGCGGTGGAAAGCTCGGCACCGGAAATTGAGCTGGGCGGGCGCCTGATAGACGCCCGGTCGGGTCGGATTGTCGCGGCCCATGAGGTCAGCGGCCGGGGTTCGGATTCGAATACGCTGTCTGCGGTGGGCTCACGTCACTCGTTGGGTGCGTTGGCCGGCAAAATGATCGACCGTCTGCTGGACAAGCTTGACGTGGACGGGCACAAACGGCTTGCCGAGGGCAAGTAGGGTGGCATTGATGGCTGCGAATGTGACAGGAGGTCGGCGAACGAGGTGTTTCCCGATGTCGGCGGTGTTGGCGGGAGTGGTGATTGTCCTCCTGGCCGCCTCCGCCGGGCGCGCGGGTGCAGGTAACGAAACCGAGGACGTCGCGCTGGTTGTGGTCAACGGTGATACCATCTTTGCCCCGGACCTTGATGCCGTGTTTGTGGATGCACACGCCCGTATGGAAGATCAGACGCGGGAAACCTTTGACTACCGCAGACTACTGGACAAGCTCGTAAATGATCGTTTGCTGTTACAGGAGGCGCGCGCGCTGGATCTGGATCGGGAAGAGTGGTTGATCGAGCGCCTTGAAGAGTCACGGAGCCGTAACGCCATCCGGCAGTTCGTGGCTGATCGGTTCAAGCCCGACCTCTCCGTAACGGAGGCCGAGGTGGGCGAGTATTTCCAGGCGAATTACTGGCGGATGCAGATCCGCACCGTTTCGGTGGCCGAGCGCCCGGAGGCGGAGCAGTTGATCGCTGCCGTCGCCGGCGGTGCCGACCTGGACAGTATCGTCAAGGCCGTGTCCTTGGATATGTATCGACCCCGCGGCGGGCTGCACAACCTGAAGCACGTCGCCGACATCGAAAACGTGCTGCGGGAACAAGCGTTGCCGTTGCCCCCCGGTGAGATATCGGCGCCCTTTCCGTACCGGCAGGTGTGGGCGTTTCTGCGAGTCGAACAGACGGTCCCGGCCGACACCGGCGAGCTGGCGACGTACTCCGCGAAGATCGAAGCGGTCCTGAAGCAGCGCAAACTGGAGGTCGCCCGGGCGGAATTCATGGCCGAGCTGTCCTCACAGTTTCCGGTGGTCGTCGACAGCGCGGTTCTGGCCACGATATCGGCCGATTCGGCCGTATTGTTTAAGTCGGACTTTCTGGAAGGATCGGATGACCCCGTGGCCAGCGTGGACGAGAATCACCGGGTGATCGAGCGGCAGGCGCGCCGGAACGTTTCGAGGGCTGCCATGTCAGCCGGAGATCAGCCCTTCGACACTATTCTGCGGGGTGCTCTCGAGACTATCAAAGAAGACCTTGTTCTGAGCGCGGCGGCTGACAAGGCGGGGTACCGGGATAATCCCGTAGTGGCCGCCGAGTATGCGAACAGTCTGGATAGCGCCCTGATCGAGCGGTACCTTCAGGAGACGGTCGTCTCGAGGATAACTTTCAGCCACGCGGAGTTCGACGCTTACTACCAGGAGCACCTGGAGGAGTTTCGTGAGCCGCCCCAGTACCAGCTTGACCGGATCGAGGTAGCGGACGAGGCGGTGGCGCAGGAAATCGTACGGCAGTTGCAGGAAAAGGCCGACTTCGACTTTGTGGCGAGAAAATACGGCGTCAGCGTGGACAGGGCGGAAGGTGAACGGCAGTGGATTTCCCTGCTGTCCCTGGGGACACCGGTCCGGCAGGAATTGGAACAGCTTCAGGTCGGGCAGACCAGTCGCGCCTTTCGGACGGCGGAAGGGTGGATGATCTTTCGCGTGCGGGATATGCGCCAGGGCAGGGTGAAAAGCATGCCCGAGGTCGAGATGAGCATACGCGAGGTCATGTTTCAGCGCAAGTTTGACGAACTATTGGACAACACGCTGGGTATACTAAAGACAAACTCGGTCATCGAGTACAATCAGGAGGCCATCGACGCGTATTTCGGCGGTGAGTTGTAAGGCCGGAACGTCTTCGGTCGTGTGAGGACGAGACCCACACCCGCCGCTCGGGACATCGATGATAACCACATGGAAATGAGGCGACCGACATACCTGACCGCGTGTGCCATATGGTTCTTCGCGCTGTGCCTGGTTTGTGCGACGGTGAGTGACGCGGGGGGACAGGTCAAGCGGGGCCGGCGCTTCTCCAGCAAGGGTAACTGTCTTGATTGTCACCCCGAGGACGATTTCCAGGGCCGGCACAAGCATCAGCCCTTCGGCGACAAGGACTGTCTTACTTGTCACAAGCCGCACGGGCTGGTAGGGATGCTGCGGCTCCAGCAACCCGGAGCGGATCTTTGCTGGCAATGCCATGACCGGGCCGAGCTGGGGCTTGAACGAGCTTTCGTTCATCAGCCGGTCTCTGACGGCAGCTGCACGGATTGCCACAATCCACACGTCGGCCAGGAGCCCGGCCTGCTGACGGTGCCGGTGCGCGATCTCTGTTACAATTGCCACGACAGGCAGGAGTTCGAACGTTCGCACGCGCATAAACCTCTGGAGGACGGGTGCTATTCCTGTCACGAAGTGCACGGCAGTGACCACGAGAAGCTGCTTACGAAAAGCGAGCAGGAACTCTGTCGTGACTGTCACGATGTCGAATCGGGCGGGTTTGCCGTCGCGCACGCCGGTTATCCGGTCGGGCAGGCCGACTGTTCGCTCTGCCATACACCGCACTCCTCCGACCGGCCGCGGCTGCTGACGGCCTCGATTCACGGTCCGGTGGCGGGCGGCGAATGCGAAAGCTGCCACCAGGCGCCGGATAGTCCCAGCCCCCTGGCCGTGCATACTGAAGGTGGTGAGCTGTGCCTGCAGTGCCACGAGATCGAGGAACCGGCCGACGGTGATTTGCACACACCGGTGGCCGGCGGTGAGTGTTTCGTCTGCCACGACCCGCACGGGTCACCTCAGGCCGCCCTGCTGGTCAGCCGGCCGACCGACCTTTGCCTTGACTGTCACGATGATGTCTCCTCCGAACTGGCGATGAAATCGACGCACCCGCCGGCCCGAGAGGACTGCACGCGATGCCACCAGAGCCACGGAAACATGGCCACAAAACTGATCGCGGGGGAAGTCAACGACCTTTGTTTCTCCTGCCACGCCGACGTGCAGAACGGCCTGACGCTTCAGAACGTGCATATCCCGTTTTCCGACGGCAGTTGCCTGGACTGTCACCGGCCCCACGGCTCGAAGTACGAAAAGATCACCAAGGCACACCGGCTTGATCTCTGCGGGGGGTGTCACGGCGACGTCGGTGAATGGATGACCGAGAAGGACGTTCACGTTCCCATCAAGATCGGCCAGTGCAACGAGTGCCACGAGCCGCACGCCTCGGCCGGAGAATTCCTCCTGGCAGTTGATCGCAACGAGCTGTGCCTGACCTGTCACTCCGCGATAACCGAGAACCTGGCCGATCGGGTGGTCCATCCGCCGTTCGATGAGCACGCCTGCGACGGCTGCCACCAGCCGCACGCCTCGGCGCATGCCGGCCTTCTGGTCGAAAAGCTTGACGCCCTGTGCGCCCGGTGCCACGAAATCACCGGTGAGCCCGCAGCGGTTCTGAGCAGTCACAAGCCGGTGGCTGACGGCAACTGCTCGGGCTGTCACCATCCCCACGTGGCGAATTTCGAGAACCTGCTGCTTGACAAGACCGACCGCCTGTGCTTCTCGTGTCATACCGAACTTGCCGGGCGCATGGAAAAAGGAACCGTTCATCCGCCGGCGGGAGAGGGCGACTGCCTCGGTTGCCACCAGGCGCACGACAGCGAGTTTGCCACTCTTCTTGCTTCTGACGTGCCGCTCCAGTGTCTTACCTGCCACGACGGGGAAGATGCTGATTTCAAAGCCGGACATCTCGGTCTCAGCGGGGGCCGGATCGACTGCCGCAAGTGTCACGATCCGCACGCGTCCGATGACCCCCGTCTGATTCACGCCGTGTCCCATGATCCATTCGCCAGCGACGCCTGCGGGATGTGTCACGAGGACGTCGAAGAACAGGAGGGCCGGTGATGAACCTTCGTGCGGTTACAGCCATTCTTGCGATATGCCTGGCCCTGATGACCGGGACGGGAACGGCCCAGGTGGCGGTCGACGAACCGGCCGTCTGCTTTACGTGTCATGCCGAGTATGAAGACCTGGCGGCCGGGCCACACGTCCACACGGCCTTTGCGGCGGGGAAGTGTTCCGACTGCCATAACCCCCACGCGTCCAGGCATGCCTCGTTGTTGTCCGACGATGCAGGACCTCTTTGCCTGTCGTGCCACGATGATCTTCGGCAGGAGGTGCAACGGGCAACGGTTCATCGGCCGGCCGCCGATGGTAACTGCCTGAGCTGTCATGACCCGCACGCGTCGGATTTCGCCGACCAGTTGAACCTGGAGACGGTGGAGCTGTGTACGCAATGCCATAGTGAGGTCAGTGAATGGCTGCAGCGATCCTACGTACACCAGCCGGCCGGCGACAGCGAATGCCTGACCTGTCACCGGGCTCACGGGTCCGACAGCCGACGCCTCCTTGCGCAGGCTGTTCCGGCTTTGTGTTTCGACTGTCACGAACAGGACCAGGCTTTCAGGGGTGCGCACAAAGGATACGAGTTGGGCAGTGCCGACTGCGTCACCTGTCATGATCCGCACGCCAGCCCGCTGGCCGGGCTGCTCATGCCCAACCAGCACAGCGTTTTCAAGAGCGGCAAGTGTTCGCTGTGCCACTCGTCGGAGACCGGCGCCTCGGCCTTTGCACTGGTTGCCGACGTGAAAACTATGTGCCTGAAATGCCACAAGGCGATTGGCGCCGAAGCCGAAAAACCGTACCCCCATAATCTCAACGACGAGCGGTCCTGCCTGAACTGCCACAACGCCCACGCCTCGTTCGCCGCCAGCCTGCTTTCAGCCGAACAGGCGAGCCTGTGCATGCGCTGCCATTTCCTGGGCGAGGAGTACCAGGAGAAAGACAGGCAGGCGTATATCACGCATGACGGCATCGATTGTACGAACTGCCACACTCCGCACGGCTCGGACAACGAACGGTACCTCACCGGTCTCGGTGTCGAGTTGTGCGAGCAGTGCCACGTCGACGCTCACCGCGGCTCGCACCCGCTCGGACCGGACGTTATCAGCGAAACCACCGGTGAGGCCGTCACCTGCCTGAGCTGCCACACCCTGCACGGCGCCGATTTCGAACCGTACCTTACCCTGGACCCCGAGATGGAACTGTGCATCCAGTGTCACCGGCGATGAGTGCCGGAATGATTCACCGTTTCCGGGAAATTCAAACGTCTGACTGAGTGAGTGCGCGGCCGTCAGCCGCGCTTTCTTGCCGAAACGTAGTCTGAAATCGGCCGGGTCGCGCACGAAGAGCAGGCAAGCGCCCTGAGGTAATGCACGAAGTGCTGCTGCTGCAAGTCCGTCAACACGCCGTCGTCATGAAGAACCTTCGCGAACCCCATCGAATGCGGCATTTGCCAGAACATGATCTCTTCAAACCCGAGGTCCAGCAACCGCCCGCGAAGTTCGGCGGGTGTTATCCCGTTTACGCAGTCATAATCCACGGATGCAATTGCTGAAGCCTCCCGCTTGAGAAGTTCCAACAGCTTGTCATTCCCGACGATGGCACTATCCGAAGAACTTTGCGCATCCTGCCGGATCGTCCGGCCGAGGTCGGATTCGGGGCGAACGAGAATCCAGTACCGGCGTTCGGTCAGCGGTTGGGAGGTCATCACGCGGTAGATCAGGACGGGTTCGGCCCGGTCGTCCGCCGTCAGGCCCGCCTCTGCATGTTCGTAGTCCTCGATAGGCGCCAGGGCAACAGCCATCGCGCCGCCGGGTTTGAGCACGCGGTTGGCCTCCGCAAGCGAGCGGTCTATGTCGCCGGTCGATTCCAGTGAATAGCAGAAGAGAACGCCGTCGAAGCTGTTAGCGTCGAAGGGGAGACTGAGCGCGCTCTCCTGGACGATGGTTACATTGTCGAGCCGGAGCTTTCGCTTCACCGTTTCGGCGTGCCTGATCCCGTACGTTCCCGGTTCGAGCGCCACCACTTCGGGAATACGCCCGGCAAGATACAACGACGGCCTGCCTGACCCGGCGCCGATATCGAGCACTCTCCGGCAATCCCTGAGCACGTGCGCAAACCATTCACCCGGGCCGGACGGTGCCAGCCAGTTGTTCGACCAGGTACTCCATTGCTCCGGTTGGTGAATGTTCACCGGCAGCGGCTCGGTCGGTTCCTCTTCGGCCTGTTGGCGTCGCAGGAGTGTGGTATAGGCAACCTCGTGCATGGGTTTCTCGCGGGGCGAATGTTTGCTGAAGAGGTATTGTTCAGTCGGGGTCGGTTTGGGGACGGGGAATTGGTCGGTGGTTTTCATTGTCTGTCCGTTGTGTTGCTGTCTTGAAAGCGTTACCAATCGAGTTGCACTGGCTATGGATGGGTTATGTGGCGGTATATGTCAAGAGTAATTCCAGTGGAAGGGTGCGCCATGGGATGGGTTGTGTTCGGACCTAGGTCGCCAGCGCAGGCAGCGGATCGATTGGCCCCGTCACCGTCAGCGGACGCGGTTTCAGTCCGCCTTCTCGGCTTTGGGCGTGTCCCGAGTAGTGGGTCAAGAAGCAGGGCAACGCAATGCTAAGAACCTAGGGGAACCGTGCAGGCGCCAGTGCAAGAGCCTGCCATGAAATGGTGCGCTCTAAACAGGCCGATGTCTGTGAGTATCTTGTGCACGGGTTGCCGCGTCCCTCTTCCGCTAAGCGCCAGGACGAGGGCGTCGTACAGATCAAACACGACCAGATGACTTAGTAAATCTACGGGGTCAATTGCCGGGAAGTTCTGCCGTTTCATGCCGGTCCGAACAACGACACCGGCGTTGGGGGTTATGAATATCCAACCGAGGCATCTGAGATCTCGTCGTTGGTCCCCGCCGATTAGGAAATTCGGAATAGGTTGTATTACTCTTCCACGTTTGTGTAGCTTCCTTATGGACGTTTTTAGGTCATATGATAGGTGCCAGGGCAGTCGGCTTTCTGTAATTAATGGCTGTAGCGAGGAAGCGTCGAACGGCTCGTCTTGGGGGACTTGGCCGCGCGCCTGAGCTGCATTGAAGGATTCCCACAGAAACCAGACATCAACAAGATATGATAAGAGATCATAACCTCTGTACAGCTGCTGTAGATAATTCGAGTTAATGCGAAGAAGTGGGTGATTTATGCGACGTAGGATTGCGTCCTTTCTTCGGTCTCGCCGTTGCTGAGTCAGTGCTCGGTGGCTGGGCCCATCGTATTCCACCGAGAACAGAGGCATCCCACTATCCGAGACTACTACAAAGTCAAGGTGTGCTTGTAGTGAAAACGATAGATCACTGCCCTTTGGAGGAGCGGGATAGCACCGAAGAAGATCGACTAGTCGAACCTTTGCAAAGACACGAGCGCCATAAGGGTCGCACACAGACCGGAGTGTCTGATAGGTGATTTCCTCGCTGTCGGTCAAGAACTTGCGTATAGCCCTGGGTTTCTCGTGTCGGGGAATGACGGTATGCTGTATGACCCTAGAGTCGCCATGGTGCCATTTAGGTGTCTCGCGGATCATACGATCTTTAAACCTCCTGTCCCAACAAAGCCCGGGTCACTGCAAAAGTCAATATCAATTACTGGCACCAAGCCGCCCCACCCCGTGGGGTGGGTTTTGTTCGGAGCATAGCTATCCAGCGCAAGCGGTGGGCCACCCGACCGTGACCTAAACGGTAGGCAGGTCATATCTTTGATGCGTTGTACGTTTCAATAAGAAAAAGCGACATTGCACCAGCGAGATTAACCGCAAGTTCTGCGTGTCGCGGTGCGGGCCTTACAGTCCTTTTGCCTTTGCCATGTGCGTCACCGAGTTTGTTTCTAAGTTGTCCTAAGCCACCTACGACACCAGAACACCCGCCCAGTATCTGCCTCAAAACGGTCTCAGTGTGTTGCGAAGGAGACAAGTGCATGGCTTTAGCGGTCATCTTATAGAGATCCGATAGATCGATTCTGTTCTCGTCGTACTTGATGCCTTGCTCATCTAGAATGTGTTTACATACGCTTTCGAGGATCGTTCTCGATAGGGTTATTGCACCTTCCGGGTCAGATGATTTTCTCTCCAGAGCCTTTTGCCAGGCTGTATTGATACCTGCCTCATCGAACCTCCGTACAACCTCGCTAATTGACTCTTGCGCAGGAAACGGCTGGCACGATTCGCAGTAACTAAGTAGGCGGCTCATTTCATCCCAAATGAAACGGCGTCTCTCTGCGTAAGTGTGAAATTTGTGTTTGATGAAGTTCCAGAACTGAGCCACATCACGGTTGACACGGAGCCAGCTTGGTACCAGCGGCTTAGTGCTGGGGTTGTCAAGGAAGTACCTCCGTAAGCGAGAATAATCGTCTGCTGTGCCACCGCACTGATCCTGCGTACAAAAGCCTATCAATGTGTTCTGCAGGTAGACGGCTACCTCGTAGTCGTTTTCCAAATGTTCCAATCCCTTCATATGACAACCTGCTCTGAGCCTAAGATGTCGTTGCCAATTTCCAACATTAGACCAATCCTAGTCTTAAGCCGCATTCTGTTAAGAGTTTGAATCGAACTACAAGCAGTTAGCCGCCCGCGAGAGAGTTCAATTGACCTACCCAGCAAGAAGTTGACTCTTATCTACGCCGAAAACCTTCAGTAACCTATCAGTGAATGAACGTACTTGAATGACACAATCTTCAAACAGTGTCTTATCGCCTCTCATCTCTTCCAACAACTTCCGGCAACCCTCATCGTTACATAGTTCGGTTTCGTGTTGGAAGAAGAATTCATGAAAAAGGTAGTTCCTTCGTTCAAGCGCCTGGAACCACTCTTGAAACGGTATTTCGTCCAGTATTTGCACGAGTGTCTTGAGAATCTCCTTGGGTATAACCGTAGATTCTCTTTCAATCAGGTGTTGCAGATCCTTTCTTACATCCTCGGCTAACTCTTTCAAGAGGCCACCAAGAGTCTTCCGGCTTAGCTCATGTTCAGTTTCTTTCGAAAGTTCTAGCCAAGAATGTGCGCACAATTTCGGCGTTAGCCAACTCGCTGGGTCTTCACTTACTGAAGCGTCAATCTTCCCTAGCCGTTCTAGTAAAATGAGCATAGTCAAGAGATCTGCCTCGAAGATCTGTGTACAGTATGCCACGACGCCAAATGCGCAAAAGACCTCGCGAGTGTGATCTGCAAAAGGAGAATTCATTAAGTACTCGTATCTCTTAACACCAGCCGCCCCATCCCCTGGGGTGAGTACTGTTCTGATTATGGCTTCCTCCGCAGGCAGTATACCACACAGCCTGTTGTTACTCTACTGGTGTCGGATTCGGAAGCAGACCCCGCTTACTTATTTAAGATTACACCCGAAAGCCGGCCTTGTCAATCGCGCAAAACTCAAGTGAACCCACCATGAATGGTGGACCACCCGGGGGGGGTTCTGTTCGGATTGTGGTTCCCGCCGCAAACTGTGAGCCACACGGCCTTCGGGTTGAGCCTCCAGCCTCACTCGCCGGCGGTATGCTCAGATCTCATCCGCTCGATGAAGCTCGTCGAAACCCAGTAGATTCCCCACGGCCTGCCCCGACCGGCACTGACAAAGAACAGATACTTGCCATCGGGGCTGACGCGCGCAGAGCCGTTAACATGTGACGCGTTGATGGTATCGCCCAGGTTTATCCTGTCCGTCCACGTTCCGTTCGCTTTCAGGAAACTGATACTCAGGCTGTCGTTCGCAGAAAACAACAGGTAGTCACCCTCCGGCGAGATAAACGGACTGCGCCCGACCAGGGTTTCATTGCCGAACAGCTCGGTCAGCAGGACGGGGTCCTGATATACTCCGTCCACGAACCGGGAGCAGTACATCTTCTCAGAGAACTCGGAGAAGTACAGGTTGCCCCGCTTGTCCACCGAGCACGGCCAGTGGACGCCGATCACGTTAATGTTGTCGCCTGCCGATACCGGTTCCGACCAGCCCGATTCGGTCCGTTCCATATACCAGTATTCTTCTTTGACGTCCGGGTCGCCTCCCGGTTCCTCTCCCGGTTTGAACGGTCGGGTGTTGATGAAATAGAGCCGGTTGCCGTCCGGTGAAAACGACGGGTCCCGTTCGATCGCCGCCGTTTCGGGGTATGACCACCGGTTGCCCTCGCGGCGCGACACTTTCACTGCCCCTTCCCCGGGTGACATCTCGGTCCAGTAGGCCTCGGCGGTGTCGGGCGAAAAGGCAATTGACGAATGAGCTCGGAAGTGACCGGAGACGATTCCGGGCGCAAACATCATCGGCATATCACCCGGTGGCTCCTGCCCCATATAAGGACCCTCGAGAATGGGGAACTGCGGCTCGGACGTATCGGCACCGCTGGACCCGAGGTACTCAGCGGCTTCACGATAGCCTTTCCGAGAGGCCAGGTTGAACGCCGATTCTCCTTTCTTGTTGCGTACATCTGTGCTTAAACCCTGTCCGACCAGGTACTTCAGCACATCCACCCGTCCCTCCGACACCGCGTAGTGCAACGGGGTCCAGCCGTCGCCGTCGGTCTGGTCAAGCTTGAAGCCATTCTCGGCGAGCGAGCTGACGATTTCGGCCGAGCCGCCGGCCGAGGCCGGAAGTATCAGCCCGGGATCCCGCGCGGCCACCTGGGCAACGTCTATTTTATCGAATTCCAGAACGTACTGATACAGACTATTCAGGCCCTTAACCACGCTCATCTGAAATGCCAGCTCAAGCATGTCATCTTCGATAGCGGCTTTCCGATCGACCAGGTACGTCACCATCTCTTCGAAACCATTCCGTGCCGCCCACAGCAAGGCGGTGTAGCGACGCATCGCCTGGGCATTGATGTCGGCGCCCCGTTCCGCGAGGACCTCTACTACCGGCATGTGCCCGCCCTCGACCGTGAGAATAAGGGGGGTCCGCATGACGCCGTCACGAGCCTCGATATCGGCACCCTGATCGAGAAGCAGGTTCACGATCTCCGGATAGCCATGCAAGGCGGCCAGGTGCAGCGGCGTCCATCCGCCGACAAAGCCGTTGTGTTTGGTGGCCGACGTATCGTTCAGCGTCGTCGTACCCTGCTCGAGCAGGTATGCGACCATTTCCGCGTTGCCGGCGGTAACTGCATCGTGCAGTGGCGATTCGAGGTCCTGATCGAACACGTCAATGTCAGCCCCGTGATCGATCAGGGAGCGCGCGATGTCATTGAGGTTCAGGCTGACGGCGTGATGTAACGGTGTCTTTCCTGCCTCATCCGGGGCATTGACCGCGTTTGGCAGACTATCCACAATCGCACGCACGGCAATTAGATCTCCCGCTTTGACGGCATCGTGGATATCGTCACCGGATACCGATGATACCAAAACGACAGCAGACAATAAAACACAGACCACGGCGATCATACTTCTAATGTACATTGCACTATCCTTCTTCCTGAGCGGATGTTTTCAGACAATTGAGCTTGGACTTGTTTAAGCTAACGTACTACACCCTTTAATCAAGCATATTTTAGGAGCGTATGCCGAGGATTGAATACGTACGATACGTTGGCGAAATGAAGCGACATGTCGACACGGCCCGCTCTTACTGTGCTGGTGTCGGATTAGGAAGTAAACCCCACTTAGTGCCGAACAATTCACGCCGGAAAGCCGGCCTTGTCAACCCGGTAAAGCCCAGTGCCCCCACCCCCCGGGGTGGGTTCTGCTGGGAGTATGGATCCCACCGCAAGCGGTGGGGCACCCGGCCAACGTCTACTTTTTCCGGGCAATGTAATCAATATATGCCTGTATATATTTATTTTCATTTTCGATTTTCTCTATCAGTCTTTTTTCCTTACGGATGATTTCACATGATCCAAAATAGATGTCGGCTTCGTTATCTTCATACTTTGCAAACCGCTCGCTTTTTAACAGTCGATAAGCAAATGAATTTTGATTAAATGGATGGTCATCGGGATCATCTACCGAGTCAAAATTCACATAGCATAAGCCACCAGGTCTCAATACCCTCTTTATCTCACCCATGGAACGTAGTATATCAGGCTTAGTCATGAAGGTAATTGCGTTATAGGAGTATACAAAACTGAATGATTCATCTGCGAAAGGAATATCTCTCATGTCAGCGTGTATAAAATGCAATGTATAGTCGTGTTCTGTACAAAATGCAACTGCCTCATCTAAGGCTTCCTTACTAATCTCAAGGCCGAATGCTTCATATCCGTACTGATAGAATAGAGACAGTTTGGTATTAGCCCATCCTGCCCCGCAGTCCAATATTATCTTTGGAAGCGGATTAAGGTTGCATAGTCTTAGATATTCATAAAGCGGTGTTGCTGTGGATATCTCTATCATTGTACTTATCAAGACTACGATATCTTTTCTTGATGTTTACAAGATATCAATATCACACTTGAGACGCAAATTCGATTTACGGGACTGCTCAAGGCGTTGGAAGGGAAAGGATGTCAACTTCCTGGCAAGGTGATCCATGGTGCAACTATTCATGAAAAGCTCCCCCAATTGGACGAAATCTGCAACTCGCTGTGTGATCCTCTGACTCATAGCCTTGCTGAACACCTGGCACAATTGGTTGCTGCTTAATGGGATGGTCAGAATCCGGATTTCTATTCGTCTGTAGTTAAGCGTACGGTCTGTTTGGAGTTAAGCCCGATCTCCGGTGCTCGGGCAAACACCAACCTTGTCAACCTGGTAAAGCGCCATTATACAGCCATACTCAGTATCCTCTACCGTGTGGTGCGGTCGCCGGAGCGGTCATCGTAGCCCGGGAAAACGGTCGGCGGAGGACTGTGAGAAGCCCGGGCGACCATCAATTCCAGCTCTCCTGGATTGCCTCACGTCTCAAGGATTCGTGCGGCCGCCGGTTATGCCGCCGGGGCCTGCTCACCGACCAGCGTCGTCAGCCGGGCGTTCTCGCCCTCAAACTCCTTGAGATACCCGGCCTGATCCACCCCAAGACCGCCGGACTCCTTCCGCCAGCGATAGTTGGTCTGCTCGTTGATCCTCAGCCTTTTGGGTACGTGCTTGACCGTGGAACCACCGGCAAGTTCAGTCTCGGCCTCCCGCAGCATCCAGAAAATGGCCTCCACCGTGTAACGTTTCCGGCCCATGGCTGCCTCCTTGCTCGATCCAAACCAATATACTATCTGTCAATCTGGACCGAAATATGGGGCAGGTCACTCTGCACGCTTCTTACGGGCAGTCTGCCGGGGGCGTATGGCTGATAAACAGGTAATCGATCAGCGCCGTCAGATCGCCAATGTCGACAATACCTTCCTCATCGCCATCAACGTTAGCCTCCTCCGTGCAGCCTGGAGCTTCGTTTGGCGGGATGAACAGATAGCTGATTAACGCCGTCAGGTCGCCGATATCGATGATCTCCTCAGGGTCGCCGTCGATGTTGCCGGTCATACCGATACAGCAGCCCGCCGCGGTCACTTGCGTGGCAAGGGATGTTGTCGATGCTGGGGCTGACTGATCACTGCGCCGAATCGTCAGTGAGCCGCTGCCGGTCTCACCGCCCACAAGGTCCCCTGCACCCCAGCTGATTCTTACTGAAGCCGAATTGCTAGTGTCAGGCGCGGACAGTGCAGACATGGCCAATCCGTCGGCATAATCAGACCAGTCCCAGGGTCCGGGGTCTCCGTCCACCTGAATCTCAACACTTCCCGAGTCACCGTTATCCAGAACAATCAGCGGGCTCGGAATGATGCGGCGAAGAGACAAAGCGAGGCCGGATATATCACTGAATGGTCCTAAATCCGGGTTCACACGCATCGTGAAGGTCCCGTCCTCGTCCCATGTGACTGTGCCGGGATCGTTGACATATATCGCCCCGCGACTCGTGAAGCCCAGGTCAAGATCACTCGAGATGCCGCTGAAACTGCCCGGCGCCACCCCAAAAACATACGTACCTGCGTCCGTTGCGGGAATGGCCTCGCCACCACCGGTCTGACCCTCGAACACCGTGAAGTCGCTGCCGACAAGACGCCTCAGGTGCAGGCTCAGATTAGCGACGTCTGAATACGGCCGGGTGCCATCATTGATTCTCAGCGTGAAGGTCCCGTCCTCGTCCCATGTGACTGTGCCGGGATCGTTGACATATATCGCCCCGCGACTCGTGAAACCCAGGTCAAGATCACTCGAGATGCCGCTGAAACTGCCCGGCGCCACCCCCCAAACATACGTACCTACGTCCGCTGCGGGAAGGGCATCACCACCCCCGGTCTGGCCCTCGAACACCGTGAAGTCGCTGCCGACAAGACGCCTCAGGTGCAGGCTCAGATTGGCGACGTCTGAATACGGCCGGGTGCCATCATTGATTCTCATCGTGAAGGTCCCGTCCTCGTCCCATGTGACTGTGCCGGGATCGTTGACATATATTGCCCCGCGACTCGTGAAACCCAGGTCAAGATCACTCGAGATGCCGCTGAAACTGCCCGGCGCCACCCCAAAAACATACGTACCTGCGTCCGTTGCGGGAATGGCATCACCACCACCGGTCTGGCCCTGGAAGACCGTGAAGTCGGTGCCGACAAGACGCCTCAGGTGAAGGGACAGATTGGCCAGGTCTGAATACGGCCGGGTGCCATCATTGATTCTCATCGTGAAGGTCCCGTCCTCGTCCCATGTGACTGTGCCGGGATCGTTGACATATGTCGCCCCGCGACTCGTGAAACCCAGGTCAAGATCACTCGAGATGCCGCTGAAACTGCCCGGCGCCACCCCAAAACCATACGTACCTGCGTCCGTTGCGGGAATGGCATCACCACCACCGGTCTGACCCCGGAAGACCGTGAAGTTGGTTGCATCAATGTAGCGTAGTGACAGTCCCACGCCATCTATGACGGCGTCCGGGCGGGTGCCATCCTTGACCGTCAGTGTAAAGGTACCGTCACCGGTCCAGTTGGGTGTTGTACACGAAAGCACGGCTCCCATAGCGTCGAAGCTGATCGATGGCGCCGGCGAGAGGCCGCTGAAGTTACTGGCTGAGAATACAAAACCCTCCGCCCCGGGTTGGAGTACCATGACGCCACCTGATGTCTGCTGTTCAAAGACCGTGTAGCCGTCACCCACCAGGCTCCTCAAAGATAGGCTCATTGGGTAGACTCTGTCAGCATCGACCCCGTTTGACAGCGTCAAGGTGAAACTCCCGTCTGCACCACCCTCCCAATCAGAGGTTGCAAAGCCGCTCCAGTGGAGCTCGGCCCTCGTCTGGTCGGCATTCTGGTAGTCAAACCAGATACTCGGGGAACCGGCGAAACCGCTGAATCCCGATACTGACCAGGTCCACGGATTGCCCGGCGTGGGAGCTACGGATTCGGTCAACTCGGGATAATTGCTCTGGTCCTGAATGAGAGTGACCGCGGTGTGGTCGAGCGCGGCCATGACTGCGTTAGAGTTGACAGAAAAAAAAGTGATGAGGGGCAACAGGAGTAAGGTTCTGGGTTTCATCGCTTGCACTCCAGGATCTTATGAGGATCCGGTCTTTGGGGAGAGCAGATCCCCGGTCGTTTCTGCGGCTCTGACACTATGATTATCGGCGGTGACTCGGGATATACTAATTCACAAATATACATCGAATCCCGTTTCCAGTCAAGGAGTTCCGGTGACAGTCCCTCATCCTTACTAAGCGTTCTCGTGACCCGAGGGGTTACTGCGAGGACCTCATCACGGCCTTCTGTCCGGTGCCAATGAAGAGAAGTCGCGCCGAGTCTTGAACGCCGGCCTGCCGGTGAAGATGTCGCCGTATCGGCAGTTGTTAGAATATGGTCGCGTGGCCCATCATACTACTGAGGCAGCCCCAGGGCCAAAGCGCTTCCTGGACGGGAGCGGCAGAACACCTTGTCCCTCGTTTTACTTTGCCCGTTCCCGCCCGGCACTGTCTTGGATTATGCTTTGGTCCAGGAACGCACCGGAGTGTGAGCCGCTGATCCTGACGGCTGACAGGGGTCCGCTTTTTGAAAACCGGATACCTACCGGGTCGCTCGCAGTGGAACCGCTGAACCAGGAGTGTTAGAGCAAAGTAATAGGCATCAGTTTTTTCTCAATTCGTGTAATGCTGCAGGTCGGTATGGATTGAGTTGATCTCTTCTTCTGCAAGATTCGATCGATCATAATAGTACTTTGCCAGGACCCAAAGACCCTGATCCAGGCGCTTGTATTTGAAGGAATTAAGTCCGGTGTAACTTGCCAGCGAATCTATGACAGACACGTACCGACGATAGTTACGAAGATCGGCCTGTGTGAAAGGTGGGCAGAAATTGATTTGTTTGTTGAGCGCGGTAAGAAGCCTCATCACTAAGCTGTCGAAGATGGGGAAATTGGTCGGCTGATGAAGCGCCGCGTACTTAGTCGCGAAGGAATAGAGGTCTCTCTCCTTACCCGACTTCTTGACTATTATCTCATGACCATGCCGAATATCATCGACCAGTGACAGATCGCCTGACGTCAGCCGTCTGTCAGTATCGGTGCACAAAATGTGCCTCGCAACTTTCTCTGTATTGTATATCTGTGTGGTATAGAAGGAGTTTATGAGGATGACTTTTGGTAGCACTGATTGAAGAGTGTCATTTCCGTGAAATTTGTGGATCGCGGTTTCGACAACTTTGTCGGAGAGAGAAAAGCGTTTGTTTTGGTCAAAGAGGTTGGCGCAGTGTTCGATTGTCTCGCCAATGTGATGTCGATGAATTCTTGTTTCGGTCATGTGTCAACGATACTAAACTACGGTTGGTACCGAAAGGTGTTCTTAGACAAGACCATCGTTTCTTGTATTGTCGTGCATATGACGTAGAAATCGATAGGTTAGTTCGAGCGCCCAGAGGAGGCTGCTTGTAAGCGTTTCAACTACTTACGGTTATGATAAGCTCCCCCAAATAGACGAATTTCGCAACTGGTCTCAAACACACGAACCATATGTGTGTGAGCAGCTTAAGCTGATCGTCACAGCCTGACCCTATGGGCTAAAAGTGTCCATCACTTGGCGGGATCAGTGAAGTCGATTCGCAAAAGGCAGCCTGCCCGATTGTGCTTCAAATAACTGGATGAGTTCTTTCTCGGTATCACGCGGGCCGGGCGGATTGCCCGTTGGCATTGCCCACACTGTAAATGATTCGTAGCCCCTTAATTGCCACAGAATCTCTCCACCCTTGTGTGGACCGCTCTCGGAAGTCTGGCCGTTACCGTGTCTCAACAGATCAGAAAGGCGTTTACGAAGACTTCGTGGTCTTGAATACCCGGCGAGTCCGATGTAGATCACGTCCACATTGTCAACCCATTTTTCGGCTAAGCGCGAAACGTTGTATGGATTGATGACGTTACCAACCTTGTGAGCCATTTCCACCGAGATGAACTCCGGTTTGTATCCTTCAGGTGCCGTTACGAGATAGACTCCACACTTTGAAAGACCGTCGAAATCAGGCAATCCTGCCGATAACAGGTCGCCCAGAATTCCAAGCTCAGTGAATCCTGCTGCAATTACATCTGCAACGGAGGTGATGCTTTCAGGCTGGGCTGTTTCTAACTTCGTGTCTGCGCTCTGCACCTCGCGGGGCTCCGTTGCGTGCGACGTGTGGCCTCTTTGGACAGATGAACGTGCTCGAAGCTCGATTGACGAGCCGCTTAGGACAAACAGATTAGGGTATTTGGTAGCTCTTGCCCGAATCTGCGAGGCTGGCACCGGCTCACCATCTTTTCGCTGATAGCGTTGTAGTCGGTTGACGCGTGCTGCGATCTCGGTAGATGTTAACGAGTGACCCACGCTTCTGAGAACCGCTATGATTTCTTCATGCAGAGTCATCATCATCACCTTTTCCCTAATTGCCGGGTGTCCCACCCCTTGGGGTGGGTACTGTTCTGAGTATCGTCCCCACTGAAAGCAGTGGGCCGCTGGCCTGTTCTTTCTGTGCTGGTGTCCGGCTCGGAAGCAAACCCCACTTACTGCCGGGTAATTTACGTTGGGTAGCCGGCTTTGTCAATCGCGCAAAACTCAAGTGAACCCACCATGAATGGTGGGCCACCCGACCCGAAGTCTTGTCTCGATCCTGGCGCGAAAAAATAGCTCCCCCGGCTGGACTCGAACCAGCGACCCGCTGATTAACAGTCAGCTGCTCTACCAACTGAGCTACAGGGGAGTGTCTCACGAAGGCTGTCTGTCCCGCCGCCGTACGCGGCAGGCCCTATTATACCCCTTATCGGCATCTTGTCAACAGATTTTGAAGCCGGCACGGGCTGCCCGGCCTTCCACTCGCCGCGCCGTCGGACGGCGCGTGTCTGTCGGCCCGACAGGTCCGCCGTCCTCTGGAATCCCGCTTTCTCAGGCACGGCCGTTCAAGGCCTCCGGGGGATGCCCTGGGTGCCGAGATCAGGGGCCCGTAGCCGCTGTGACCCGGCTTCCGCGCGGCACCGGCCGGCCTTCGATGCCCTGCCGCCTGTGTTCCCACCCAGTTGACTCGGTTCAAGAGGTGGAACCTGGAACCATCCGTAGCGTAAAAACAGGTGATAGAGGAAAGAGGCCACAAGACTATGGAGAGTTCACTATGAAGAAGACGGTAACGCTGTTACTGCTGACCGGGGTTGCTCTGACCGTGTGTTTCGGCCCCGGCCTGGCTGATTCCGGCAAGTACAGCAAGGTAGCCTGGCTCGGTGTCTCGACGCAGACGGTGAGCGGGGATCTGGCACGTTCTTTCGATCTGCCCGTTAACTATGGGGCGCTTGTCAACGACGTGTCGCCGGACTCACCGGCCGATAAAGCCGGTATCAGGGAGGACGACGTCATTATCGCCCTGGACGGGGCGAAAGTCAGCGAGGCCGGGGAGTTGACGGACCTCGTGCGGGAACACTCGCCCGGCGATGAGGTTACCGTGACGCTCAACCGGGACGGACAAGAGCAGGAGGTCAAGGTCGAGCTCGGAGCTAGGAGAGCGAAATACAAGTCCCTCGACTCGGACTATCCGATGGTCATGGACGACTTCCGGTGGCGGGGGGATCAGGAGCAGTCGTATATCGGTGTCGTGCTAATGGACCTTTCCGAACAGCTGGGTGACTACTTCGGCGTGCCCGACGGCCACGGGACGTTGATCAGCGAAGTAGAGGAGGAATCTCCCGCGGAGAAGGCGGGGTTGAAGGCCGGGGACGTCATAGTCGGGATTGACGACGAAGAAATGGAGGACGCCGGCGACGTCTCGGATATGATCGGTGAGAAGGACGAGGGGGACAAGGTCAATATCACCGTGCTGCGCAACAGGCGCGAGACCCGTGTGGCCGTTGAAGTGGGAAAACGGGAAGGCGCCCTGTCGTGGGTGCTGCCGCGCCGGCCCAGCATGACCAAGCGGCATATCATGCTTCAGGTTCCGGACCCAAAGGAATGGCGTTTCGAGAAAGACCTCGAACTCGACGACATCTTCGATTCAGATGAATTCCGGGAAGAAATGGAGGAGTTGCGCGAGGAGTTAAAGGAACTCAAGGAAGAGCTTAGCAAGCTGAAAGGGTCAGGGCGTTAGGCCGACCCTTGCGGGACGGATCCTCGGCAATACGCAGGCCCCGCCTTCGGCGGGGCTTCATTTTTGGTCAATTGACACTTGCTCCACATTGGACACGGAGGGTATATTCGTAAGTCATGGCCCCTATAACGGTTGGAAAGATATTCGAAGCGCGTAACCAGGATCTGGAACTGACCCTGCTGAACGGCACCGACAAGGGCATGAAAAAGGTGGTCCGCAACGGGGAACTACACCGTCCCGGCCTGGCGCTGACCGGCTTTTTTGACCGTTTCGCCAGCCAGCGAATCCAGGTTCTTGGGGAGACAGAAGTCGCCTACATGAACGGCCTGGCCAATGACCGGCTCAAGGAAGTGGTCGACAGGCTGTTCGGGTTTGATATCCCGATGGCGGTGGTTTCCAAGGGCATCGCGCCGCCGCTGGCGTTTGTGGCCGCCGCCGACGAGTACGGCACGGCCGTTTTCTCCAGCCGCCTGTCCACCGCCGTGCTGGTCAACCGGCTCTCCGCCTACCTGGACCACCTGTTCGCGCCCTCGACCAACGTCCACGGAACGCTCATCGACGTATACGGTGTGGGGCTGGTGTATACGGGCAAGTCCGGCATCGGCAAATCCGAGATAGCTCTCGATCTCGTGGAGCGCGGACACCGCCTTGTCGCCGATGACGTGGTCAAGATCACCAGGGTGGCTCCGGACGTGCTTATAGGCTCCGGCTCCGAACTGCTCGGGCATCACATGGAAATCCGGGGGGTCGGTATCATCGATGTCGAAGAGCTGTTCGGCATCAGGGCCATCCGCCTGCAGAAGCGCATCGAGGTGGAGGTGCGGCTGACGCTGTGGGAGGAAACCGTCGATTACGAGCGGCTGGGGCTGGAGGACCGGCGCACTGCCATCCTCGGCGTGCAGATACCAATTCTGTACGTCCCCATTTCCCCGGGGAAGAACATCACCGTCATCTCCGAAGTGATCGCCATGAATCACATGCTGAAGGTCTACGGAGAGAACTCAGCGGTTGATTTTTCCAAAAAACTCTCGCGGCGGCTCAGCCGCCAGTCTACGACCAAAGAGTATCTCGAATCGGACTACGAGTGAGCCATCCGCGCAGCCATGGTGAAAAGGGGCTTGGAATATTCTCGTGTTTTCGTATTATTACGCCCGATACAGGTCCGGCCCGGGGAACCCGGACGTTGTCTGCTGGTAAAACGATGAGACTTACATACAGAGAGGTGGATTGGCAATGTTTAGACGTGGCGTAGTGGTACTGGTGGTGTCGATTCTGCTGGGGTCCGCAATGTTTTCCGGATGCGGTGATTCCGGCAATAGAACGATAGCGGTTGTGGGTGATTACAATATCACTCTCGATGAATTCGAGGAAACCACGCAAGGAATGCGGCAAACCTTTCCCAAGGCCGACATGGAGTTCGCCAAGAGGCGGCAGGCCCTGGACTCCCTGATCGTGACCCGCATGCTGGTCCAGGCGGCGTATGAGAAGGGTATCGACCAGCACGAGGAAATCGCGCGCGTGGTTCTGGCCAACAAGGATAAATTCCTTCTGGACGTGCTGTACCTGCGACACGTGGTGGAGAATACGGATGCGTCCGATGCCGAGATCAGGGATTTCTACAACCACCTGGAGCACAAACTGAGGGCCTATCAGATTGTGGTGGATTCGCTTGAGACCGCACAGATGCTGTTTGACCGTCTGAAGGAGGGTGCCGATTTCGAGCAGTTGGCGTACGAATACTCCACCGACCCGGGGGCCAAGCGCAATCGCGGTGATATCGGCTATTTCGTCTGGGGGGCCATGGTGGATGCATTCCAGGAGGCGGCTTTCGCCATGGAGCCCGGTGAGCTCTCACCGCCGGTGAAGTCGCGGTACGGCTACCACATTATCAAGGTTGTGGACAAGACGCCGAATGAGCTGCGCGGAAGTTTCGAGGAGACGAAAGAATCGGTCAGGGGCCAGATTCTCAATCGCAAGCGCGCCCAGCTCACCGCGGAGTATTTCGATTACATCAGGGCGAAGTACCCGATCACGATTGATAGTGCTACCTGCGACTACCTGTTGCACAAGCGCGAGCAACTTTACCCGCCCCAGCTTCTGGCCAATCTGCCCAAGTCCGACTTCGATCTCGAGCAGCTCGACCGCAACGAGCGTGAACTGGTGATGGCCAACTGGGAGGGAGGGCAGGTCACGGTCCTGGAGTACTTGTCGCTTATTCGGCAGGTCCCTGAGCAGTATCGACCGGACCTTGACGATTACGATTCACTGAAAACCTTTGTCTTCGAACTCAAGAAGACCGACCTGCTGTCTTATGAAGCTACGCTGGAGGGAGTGGAAAACGACCCCGAGTTCAAGCGGAAGCTGAGCCGCTTCAAAGAGCTGGCCATGGCCGACATGATGCGCAACGACTCGATTCCGGTTCCCCCGGCACCTGACGAGGCGGCCGCGCGCCTTTACTACGATGAGCACCACCAGGAGTTTTCCAACCCGGCCAAGATCCACCTGTTTGAGATCCTCCTGAGTGACGAGCTACAGGCGCGAAAGCTTGCCGGGGAGATAAAATCACTGGAGGCGTTCAAGGAAAAGGCGATGGACCTCACCGAGCGGCCGGGCAAACGCGTGGCCAGCGGAGATCTCGACTACATCGAACGGTCGTGGTTTCCGGAAATCTTTGACCGCGCCTGGAAAACGCCGACGGGCAAGATCGGGGGCCCGGTCTTTGCGGGGGGCAAGTACTCGATTTTCTACGTGGTTGACCGCACCGAGGCGGAGTTGAAGGACTTTCTCGGCGTAAAGCGGGAGATCATGCAGAAGCTCCTGAGAGAGCAGGTGGAGCAGGTCTTCGGCGAGTGGGTGGAGGAACGCAAGGCGAAAACCGAGATCGAAATCAACGAGGACCTGATTTGGGAAACGATCGACATGAGCAAGTACGCCTCGGTCGATTCCGGTGCGGTCACGAGCAATTGACGGTGTTCGCTTTGAAAGCCGGCAGACTGGCACTGATTCTCGTTCTGGCAGTGGCCGGGGCGGTACTCGGGCAGCGAGAGACGGTCGATAAGATCGCGGTGTTGGTCGGCAATGAGGTCATACTGGCCTCGGAACTGGCCAGCCAACTGCAGCTTGTGGCCTTTCAGACGGGGCGTAACCCGACCAGCCCGGAGGAGATCCAAGAATTCCAGCAGGAAATTCTGGAGCAGATGATTTCCGACCGGCTCTTTTTGATGGAAGCTCGCAAAGATACCTCCATTTCAATCCGACGTGAAGAAATCGACCAGGCGCTGGACGAACAGATCGCGCGGGTAGCGGCTAATTTCGAATCGGAAGAGGATTTTCTGGCGGCCCTGACGCAGGAAGGGCTGACTCTTCGCAAGCTGAAAAGGCGCTATCGGGAGGAGATCGAGAACCAGTTGCTCAAGCAGCGGCATATCCAGTCGAAACTGTATGCAGTTTCCGTATCGCGCCACGAAGTTGAGCAATTCTATACCGAGTTCAGAGATTCGATACCACCGCAGCCGGAGGCGCTGAAGCTGGCCCACATTCTGCTGGCCGTCGGCCCGTCGCAGGCGGTGGAAGACTCAGTCAGGCAGCAGGCCGTGAGCCTGCGCCAGAGAGTCCTGGACGGAGCGGACCTGGCCGCCCTTTCAGCCCAGTACTCCAGTTACGGTGCGGGCGCCAACGGCGGTGATCTTGGCTACATTTCACGTGACGACGTCGTTCCAGAATTTGCCCGGGCGGCGTTTCAACTGCAAGTCGGTGACATCTCGGGCGTAATCCGTACCGAGTTTGGTTACCACGTCATCAAATGCGAGGGCAAGCGCGACGATAAGTTGCGGCTGCGTCACATTTTGCTCGGTGTGCTGCCGTCGGCGGACGACTCCCTGCGGGCCCAACAGGTGGCCGATTCGCTGATGCAGGAAGTCATGAACGGCGGTGATTTTGCCGAACTGGCCAAGGCTTTTTCCGTCGATGATGATACGCGGGCCAATGGCGGTGAGCTTGGCTGGTTTGCGTCGCGCGAACTGCCGACCGACTTCGCCCCGGCCGTGGCCGGCTGGACGACGCCGGGCGAGTACCGGGGACCGCTACAGACGCGGTTTGGTCTGCACCTGCTGAAACTGCTTGATTACCAGCCGGAAAAAACACTGACGCTGGAAAACGATTTTGATCAGATCAAGGAGCTCGCTCGACAGGACAAGACCGGTAGAATGGTCGACGAGTGGATTGAAGGTATTAAGAAGAGAACTTACATTGACTATCGCGTCGAGTTCTGATGCGCATTGATGACTTTCTCTCTACGGTCGGGATTGTCAAGCGACGCTCCGTGGCCAAGCAAGTCGGGGCGAGCGGCATGATCGAAGTAAACGGCCGGGTAGTCAAGCCGGCCTACCAGGTGAAAGTCCGGGA
This sequence comes from Acidobacteriota bacterium, assembly GCA_035529075.1. NCBI lineage: Bacteria > Pseudomonadati > Acidobacteriota > Acidobacteriota bacterium. The sequence goes on from DATKXK010000006.1 coordinate 102,419, forward strand.
TATCATAGTCATCAAGGGGAGCAAGCCGTTCCGGGCCGAGGTCCTGGTGGTTCCGACCGGCTCCGTTCCGAAAGCCAGCCGCAGCGAGTTCTTCAAGGAATTGTAGCCGCCCGCAGAGTCGGCCGTATTCGCATGTGAGCGGCTCCGGCCGCAAGGGATGATCCAGGGGGCCCTGACCGCAGTTCTCACCCTGTAAGGCGGTGTCGCCCTTTACCCGCCACGCGGTCGAACAATTGATCGGCTTCCGGTGTTGCAGAATACACACGGCCGCCCGGCCGGCCCTCCCCGGCCTGAAATATCGTTGACTTTTTGGTCCATAGTGCCTATATTAACGCGTCATCTACGGCCCTGATCAACCTGCTGTCCACCACTCGACCTGGCACCGGAATTGACCACTTCACGCTGAAGGGCTGGAGAATCCCTGCTGCATGGGCGGGTGGGTCTCACAGACGAAAGCGACATATCTGGGTAAAATTACAGATTGAAACAACACTAGGGGAGGCAGAGATGAAAAGCGTACTCAGATCAGGGTGTATTCTGGCGCTGTGGCTGGTTGCGGGACTGGTACTGGTCGTGCCGGACGCCCTGGCCGATGAACCATTATTCGCCGCAAGGATCGATTATGGCGCGGGAGATGAGCCTTACTCTGTCTTCTCGATTGATCTTGACGGGGATGGTGACAATGACCTGGCGGTAGCCAACAATGGGTCTGCCAATGTTTCCATTCTGAAGAACAACGGTGACGGGACCTTTCAAACGGCGGTCGATTATGGCGCAGGAAATGGTCCGCGCTCTGTCTTCTCAATTGATCTTGACGGGGATGGTGATAATGACCTGGCGGTAGCCAACGCTGTGTCTGCCAATGTCTCCATTCTGAAGAACAACGGTGACGGGACGTTTCAGACGGCGGTCGACTATGGCGCAGGAGATGGTCCACGCTCTGTCTTCTCAATTGATCTTGACGGTGATGGTGACAATGACCTGGCGGTAGCGAACTTATACTCTGACAATGTCTCCATTCTGAAGAATAACGGAGACGGGACCTTTGAAACCGCAGTCGACTATGGTGCAGGAGATCGTCCGTTCTCTGTCTTCTCGAGTGATCTTGACGGTGATGGTGACAATGACCTGGCGGTAGCCAACAATGGTTCTGACAATGTCTCCATTCTCATGAACAACGGTGACGGGACGTTTCTAAGCGCGGTCGACTACGGTGTAGGAGACTATCCCTACGGCATCTTCTCGATTGATCTTGACAGGGATGGTGACAATGACCTGGCGGTAACAAACTATTACTCTGACAATGTTTCCATTCTGAAGAACAACGGTGACGGGACTTTTCTAAGTGCGGTCGACTACGGTGTAGGAGACTATCCCTACGGCATCTTCTCGATTGATCTTGACGGGGATGGTGACAATGACCTGGCGGTAGCCAACGCTGTGTCTGCCAATGTCTCCATTCTGAAGAATAACGGTGACGGGACCTTTCTAACGGCGGTCGACTATGGCGCAGGAGATGGTCCGTTCTCTGTCTTCTCGATTGATCTTGACGGGGATGGTGACAATGACCTGGCGGTAGCTAACTATGAGTCTGACAATGTTTCCATTCTCATGAACAACGGAGACGGGACGTTTCAAACGCCGGTCGACTATGGCGCAGGAGATACTCCGATCTCTGTCTTCTCGATTGATCTTGACGGTGATGGTGACAACGACCTGGCGACAGCCAACTTTGCGTCTGACAATGTTTCCATACTGAAGAACAACGGTGACGGGACGTTTGAAACCGCGGTCGACTATGGTGCAGGAGATTACCCGAACTCTGTTTTCTCGATTGATCTTGACGGGGATGGTGACAATGACCTGGCGACAGCTAACCAATACTCTGACAATGTTTCCATTCTGAAGAACAACGGTGACGGGACCTTTGCTGCCGCGGTCGACTATGTTACTGGTGGTGGTCCGGTCTCTGTCTTCTCGTTTGATCTTGACGGTGATGGTGACAACGACCTGGCG